>JASHWA010000522.1 GCA_030044325.1 Bryobacteraceae bacterium | reverse complement strand
CCGCGGTGAATCCTCCGGCGATGCCGTGGACTTCCAGGGTGGGGCGCGCCCAGACGCGTTCGAGGACGGAGAAATCTTTTTCGCCGGTGAGCGCGGATGCGCCGACTTCGCGCTTGAGAAAATCGCTTTCGTTGAAGGGGAGGGTGGTCCAGCTTTGTTTTTCGGCGGGCGCGGGAGGCTGAACGTCGTCGTACATGCCGGGGACCTGGATTTTTCCGTTTTCGTCTTTGAGTTTGGAAAGAAGCTCGACCAGTCCGAAGACGGCGTTGGGCGCGGCGCCGCCGTAGAGGCCGGAATGGAGGTCCTTGGCGGGGCCGCGGGCTTCGATTTCGGTGTAGATGAGGCCGCGCAGGCCGATGCACAGCGTGGGAATGCCTTCGGCGTAGAGCGAAGTATCGGAGACGAGCGCGACGTCGGCTGTGAGCTTCGCCGGATTTTCGGCGACGTACCTGGCGACCGATTCTCCGCCGACTTCTTCTTCGCCTTCGATCAGGAATTTGACGTTGACGGGCAGTTTGCCGTTGACGGCGCGCAGGGCTTCGACGGCTTTGACGTGCATGTACATTTGGCCCTTGTCGTCGGAGGAGCCGCGGGCGTAGAGGTAGCCGTCGCGAATGGCGGGCTCGAAGGGCGGGTTTTTCCACTCGTCGAGCGGATCGGGAGGCTGGACGTCGTAATGGCCGTAGCACAGGACGGTGGGTTTGCCGGGCGCGTGGAGCCAATGGGCGTAGACCAGGGGGTGCTTCGCGGTGGGGATGATTTCGACGTGTTCGAGACCGGCTGTGCGGAGGCTTTCGGCGACAAATTCGGCGGCGCGGCGGACGTCGGGAGCGTGCTCGGGGAGGGTACTGATACTGGGGATGCGGAGGAAGGTCTTCAGTTCTTCAAGGAAACGATCTTTATTGGAATCGACGAAGGCGTTGGTGGCTTGGGACACGTTTTATTATAAGAGACTCGGTACTAGGGACTCGGGGTGGTTACTGCCGGTCCCAGTACTCGTGTCTGTTACACGGATAACGCGGGGCCTGGCGGCCGCGTGCTTGATGCATCGATCGGCTTGACGTTCCCGGAAACGGACAGACAGGCTTTTTTGGCGCTGGCGGCCGCTTTGAATTGAAGGGAGACAGGCCGCGAAAAAAGCATGTCAGTCCCCTTTTTTTCGCATCTAGGCCTTCGCGTTCGCGCGGAGCCTGGGGTAAACTCGGGGACTGTGTTCTGGGTTTTGCGCGTGGTTGTTGCCGCGGGGTTTGGGGTTGCGGGATTTTTTTCGATCTGGCGGGCGGCGGCGGATTTCGAGTTTGGGCGCGGAACGCCGGCGGGCGTGGCGCGGGCGGTGGAGCTGGCGCCTTCGGACGCGGAATATCTGCTGCTGAGGGGGCTGGAGATCGATTATGACGGAGGGGATGCGACGCCGCTTTTGGAACGGGCGGCGCGGCTGACTCCGATGAGCTCGGCGCCGCGGATCCGGCTGGGGCTGGCGGCGGAAATTCGGGGCGACGATGCGCAGGCGGAGAGATGGCTGCTCGAGGCGGCGCGGATCGACCGGCAGTTCGAGCCGCGGTGGACGCTCGCGAATTTCTATTTTCGCCACGAAAATTTCCAGGAGTTCTGGAAGTGGACGCGCGCGGCGCTGGAGGTTTCCTACGGCGACCGGCGGCCGGTATTCGATTTATGCTGGCGCACGGGCGCGACGGCGGACGAAATCGCGCGGGCCATTCCGGAGCGGCGCGAGGTGTTGGGCGCGTACTTAAGTTATTTGATCGGGACGCAGAGGATCGATGCGGCGGCGCCGGTGGCGGTGCGGCTCACGGCGTTTCACGATGGGGCGGATCAGGCGGTTTTGCTGGGCGCGTGCGATGCTTTCATCGCGGCGGGGAACGCGGATGCGGCGATGGCGCTGTGGCGCGGACTTTTTGGGGAATATTCGGGCGTTTTTCATGCGAATTTCGAAGCGCCGCGGATCGGCGACGGGTTCGACTGGCGATCGGGCGACGTCGCGGGGGTGGTTCAGATCGACCTGGACGATCCGGCGTCGCGGCGGATCACGCTGAGCGGGCAGGAGCCGGAATCGTGCGAGCTGCTGCGGCAGACGCTGGCGCTCGAGCCGGGGCGGGCGTACACGTTGCGCTGGCGCTCGACGGCGAGCGGTGCGATGCCGGGGATGGAGTGGAGAATCGGGGAGGCGCACGCGGGGTTGAGCGCGGGGGAGCTGAAATTTGTGGCGAAGTCGCGGCTTTCGACGCTGGCGCTCGTGTATGCGCGGCCGGAGGGGGAAGCGCGGGCGGAGGGTTGGGTCGAGATCGCGGGGGTGACGGTCAACTGAGGCGGCGAAACCCGCGCCATGACTGGCGCGGCTCGCAGGCCGACGATTTTGCGCGAGCCGCGGCAGTGATGCCGCGCGTTTGGGGGGATTTATGGAAATTTACCGATGGAATGAAATTGAAAAAGAGCAGCTCAATGCGCTCACGGTGCGGCAGGCGATTCATGGCGAGACGATGACCATCGCGCGATTCGAGTTGCGCAAAGGATCGACGATTGGGGAACACAGCCATCCTAACGAGCAGTTCTCGATGGTGCAGTCGGGATCGGTCCGATTCAGGATCGCGGGCGAGGAGGCGATTGTGCGCGCCGGGGAAGCGGTACGCGTGCCGGCGAACGTGGCTCACTCGGCCGAAGTGCTGGAGGATTGCGTGGCGATCGACACTTTTTCGCCTGCGCGCGCGGACTGGAAGTGATCGAGGCGGCGCAGCCAGCTTTGAGCGAAGGCGCGCGCCTGTTTTTCGAGGATGGGGGATGGCGCCGGGCCGGGATATTCGATCACGCCGTGATCGATGGGGGCGCAATCTTTTTCGAAGACGAAAACGATTTCCAGTTTTTCGGATGTGTGGGCGGTGACGGAGAAGCGGACGGCGTCGGCGCCCTGGGCTGGCAGGCGATCGCATCGGCCGCGGGCGCAGCCCCAGTTGCACAGATCGCGCTGAATGGATTCGGGGGGCTCGAAGGGTTCGGCTGCGCGGCAGATGCCGCGATACGGCTCGATCAGGGGAAGGCGTGGGGCGTGCAGCCAGTCGCCGGGGTGGAGCAGGTCGAGCGGTTCAAAATACGGGCAGGCCACACAATCTCGCCTTCACACGCCAGTTTACACCAGGGTATGCTAGCACCATTGGAACCTACTCGCATTGAAATTCTGAATCAGCTGCTTGCGGCGAACCCGTCGAACACGTTCGCGCGCTACGGACTGGCGATGGAATACGTGAAAGCGGGCGAACTGGAGCGCGCGATGAAGGAATTCGACGCGGTACTGGCGACCGATGGTTCCTATGCGGCGGCGTATTTCCATGGCGGGCAGGCGCTCGAAAAGCTGGGGCGGATGGCGGAGGCGCGCGAGTATTACCGGCGCGGGATCGGGGCGGCTCGCGATCCGCACGCGCGGAGCGAACTTCAGGGCGCGCTGGATATACTAGGAGACGAATAGGTTAGAGGCATTCTCAGGTTGCACGGTAAATTTCTGATCCCGTTGTGTTTGCTGGTTTCGACGGCGGCGCTCGCGCAGGTGCAGCCGCGTTTTGAGTCGACGCCGTCTGCGCCTTCGGCTCAGTCACACGGCGCGCTCGATTCGAACGAGACGCTGTTCACGGTGCTGGCGGCGGTCAATGTGGGCGGATACGATGCCGAAATCGAGAATCCCAGCGGCTCGCCGGTGCGCAAGGCGGTGCGCGATCATCTCCAATCTCTGAAGCTGCCGATTATCGAAGAGATCCGGCAGTTCGTTCACGCGCACCATCAGACCGATCCGGGCGCGGAGCTGGGCCAGTACATTTCCTACGCTCTGGTGGTGGAGGGGCCGCCGGATTTCGGCTGGCACTACCGCAACATCGTTCCGCCGGACGTTGAGGGTATTCAGGATTTCACGCCGCTGCTGGTCCGGTTTTACCGCGAGGCGAACATCGCCGAGCTGTGGAAACAGGTGGAACCGCAATACGACCAGGCGATCGAGCAGCTTTCGCGGCCGCTGGCCAACGCGATCCTGCAGGTGAACTCGTATTTGCGAAACGATACGGGGGGTTATCTGGGCCGGCGGTTCCAGATCTACGTGGATCTTCTGGGCGCGCCGAACCAGGTGCAGACGCGCAGCTATCTGGACGATTACTACGTCGTCGTCACGCCCGCCAGCGAGCCTCCGGTGAAGCGCATTCGCTTCGCGTATATGCACTATTTGCTGGACACGCTGCCGCTCAAATACAGCGACAAGGTGAAGGAGAAACACGCGCTGGGCGATTATGCGCTGGGTTCGCCGGTGCTCGAAGAGCAGTTCAAGACCGATTTCATGCTGATGACGTCGGAATGCCTGATCAAGGCGGTGGAGAGCCGCCTCGATCGCAATCCGGGCGAGGCCATCGAGGCGATGCGGGAAGGTTATGTGCTGACGCCGGCGATGGCCGAGCTGCTGGCGTCGTATGAAGCGCAGGAGGAATCGATGCGCCTGTACTTCCCGACGCTGATCGACGGGATCGATCTGAAGCGCGAGGAAGCGCGCCTGGATCATATCGATTTTCTAAAGACGCGCTCGGATCTGACGATTCGTCACGTCGAACGCGAGGTCGCGCCGGCGCTTACGGGGGTGGACAAGACGCTCGACGACGCGGAGAAATTGTATCTGGCGCGCGACGTTGCGCACGCGCGGGAGGCTTTCCTGCGGGCGCTGCGCGAGACCGACGTGAAATCCAAGCACGCCAGGGCGTATTATGGTTTGGCGCGGATTTCGCTGCTGGAGAAGGACCCGGAAAAGGCTGACGAGCTGTTCAAGGCGGCGCTCGAGCAGGATCCCGACGCGGAAACCAAATCATGGAGCCTCCTGTACCTCGGCCGGTTGGCCGATTCGCAGGGATGGCGCGATGAGGCGATCGAGAGTTACAAAGCTGCGCTAGCGGTTCCGGGCGTATCCGACACCGTGCGCCAGGCGGCGGAGCAGGGATTAAAATCAGCATTTACGAACACGAAAAAATGAGAGGACGCACTTCGCTATGAACCGATCACTTTTTGCCACGGCAGCCGCCTTGATCGCGCTGGCCGGGATGGCGGCCGCGCAGGTAAAGGTCTCAAAGAAGGAATATCAAGCCTTCATGGAGATCCAGAACGCCGCCACGCCGGACGCACGCATCGCGGCGGTGGACAAATTTGTCGAGAACTTCGCCGATTCCAAGCTCAAATCGCAGGCGCTGTTCATGGGCGCCGACGCCGCCGAGCGCAAGAACGACACGGCGACGGCGATCACCTACGCGCAGAACGCGCTCGACGCCGATCCCAAGAATTACGAAGCGATGTTGTTGATCGCGGGCGAGCTGGCGCGGACCACGCGGGAGCACGATCTCGATCGCGACGAAAAGCTGGCCAAGGCGACCAAGCTCTCTAACGACGCCATCGCCGCGGTGAACGAGGCCCAAAAGCCCAACGCGCAGCTTGGCGACGAGCAGTGGGCCAATTATAAGAAAGACAAGGTCGCCGAAGCGCATCGAGCCATCGCCATGAGCTTCGTGGACCAGAAGAAATACGACCAGGCGATCGCGGAATTCAAGACCGCGCTCGACACGGCTTCGACAGTCGATCCCACCACGATGATCCGCCTGGCGGCCGCCTACGATGGCGCCAACAAGCCGGATGACGCGATCGCGATGCTCGACAAGGTGCTGGCGATGCCGAACCTTCCCGCACAGTTGAAGCCGTTCGCGCAGCACGAAAAGACGGTAGCCGAGGCGTTGAAAAACAAGAAGTAAACTGTGGGCGCATGACCACGGATTTCACGAGCCTCGAATCGGCCCTGGGTCATACGTTCCGGGATCGTGCGCTGCTCCACCGCGCGCTCACGCACAAATCGCGGATTTACGAGAAAGCAGCCGAGGGTGCGCCGGCGACGGACAACGAGCAGCTGGAGTTTTTGGGCGACTCGATTCTGGGGTTCGTGGTCAGCGAGTGCCTGGTGCGGAGGTTCGCGTCGTTTCCGGAGGGGCGGCTTTCGAAGCTGAAGGCTCACCTGGTGAGCGCGGCGCGGCTGCACGAAGTAGCGCAGGAGCTCAGCCTGGGCGAATTCCTGATTCTGGGACGCGGCGAGGAGATGAGCGGAGGGCGCGAGAAGAAGGCGCTGCTTTCCGACGCCGTGGAAGCGCTAATTGCCGCGTTGTATCTGGATGCGGGGCTGGAGGCGGCGAAGCGGTTCATCGAGACGCGGGTGATCGGTTCCCTGCACGCGACCGAGGGCGCGGCCGAATCAGCCGTGACGGATTACAAGAGCGCGCTTCAGGAGATGGCGCAGACGCTGAAGCTGCCGCCGCCGCGCTACGTAATCGTGGCCGAGGACGGTCCCGAGCATTCGAAGACGTTCACGGTGGAAGTGCGGCTGGGCAAGGAGTGGGTGAGCCAGGCGCAGGGGCTTTCGAAAAAAAGCGCGGGGCAGCGGGCGGCGCAGCAGATTTTGCAGCAGCTCACCGAGTGGGGCAGGTAGTGACCGGGGAGTGGGAAGCAGGGAGAGGGAAGTGGGGCCGGCGCGGCCCGTTATGACTCGACGGACCGTTGTCGCGCTTCCTTTTGCGGCGCTGCTCAGAGGCGCGCGGCTGGCGATTCGCAAGGCGGTCGAATTCGACATGCTTCCCTCGACGATTCCGGTTCTCGACCGTTTCACGCTCGCTCGGGATTGCGGGTTCGAGGCAATCGAGTGCCCCACTACGCCCGATGCGGCGCAGGCGGAAGAGATGCTGGCGGCCGCGCGCAAGGCGCGGCTCCCGATTCATTCGGTGATGAATCAGGCTCACTGGGATGATCCGTTGTCGTCGCCCGATCCGGCGGTGGTCGAAAAATCGCTGGAGGGTCTGCGCACCAGCCTTCGAAACGCCAAGCTGTGGGGCGCGGAGACGGTGCTTCTGGTCCCGGCGGTGGTGACTGCGGAGGTGAGTTATGCGCAGGCGTGGGAACGGTCGCAGCGGGCGATCCGCGGGATGATTCCGATGGCGCGCGAGCTTCAAGTGATCATCGCGATCGAAGAGGTGTGGAATAAGTTCTTGCAGAGTCCGCTCGAATTCGCACGCTACATCGACGAATTCGAGAGCCCGTTTGTGCGGGCGTATTTCGACGTGGGGAACGTGGCGATCAACGGGTATCCGCAGGACTGGATTCGCACGCTGGGGCGGCGCATCGTGAAGCTGCACATCAAGGATTTCCGGTTTCGCAACCGCGTGGCGGAGTTCGTGCCGCTGCTTGAAGGCGACATCGACTGGCGCGCGGTTCATGGCGCGCTTTTGGAGATCGGCTACCAGGGAACGGCGACGGTGGAGCTTCGCGGCGGCGATGCGGCGTATCTCAAAGAAGTCAGCCGGCGGTTCGACCGGATTCTCGACGGCGCATAAAGTGCTACAAAGTTGGTTGTACAACTTTGAGGGTCACCCATGAAACGTTTCCTGCTGGGATTTCTCATCGGCTTGGTGTTCGCCGCTATCGTTCTGGCGATTATCGGGTACGCCGCGCTGCATTACGGCGAACGGAAGGTGAACGTCGCCGAGGGTTCGACTGTGGTTCTGCATCTCGAAGGCGATCTGCCGGAGCAACCTCCGGTGGAAATTCCGCTTCCGTTTTTGCAACAGGAGCAGCCGATGACGGTGTTGGACGTCTGGCAGCTTCTGCGCAAAGCGGCGGGGGATCCGCGCATCCAGGCGATCGTGCTCGAACCGCGCGACCTGGATATCGGCTGGGCGAAGCTCGAAGAGATTCACGACGACGTGGTCAATTTCAAGAAATCGGGCAAGCCGGTTTACGCGTACCTGCGCGGCCCCACGGCGCGCGAATATTACATCGCCACGGCGGCGGACAAAATCTACATGTCGCCGGAAGACGAGCTGGATTTAAAAGGCGTGCGCGCGCAGCTTTTGTATTTCAAAGGGACGCTCGACAAGATCGGCGTGGATATGGAGTTCGAGAAGCTCGGCAAATACAAGGACGCGCCGGACGAATTCACCAAAACCGCGCCGACGCCGGAAACGCTGGAAGTGACCAACGAGATTCTGGATCAGTATTACGGGAACCTGGTGGAGGTGATCGCCAAGGGTCGAAATAAAACGCCGGATGAGATTCGCGCGGCGATGGATAACGGGCCGTTTGTGGGCAAGGCGACGGTGGATGCGGGGTTGATCGACGAGCTGCTGCACGAAGACGAGGTTTTCGCGCGGCTCAAAACCAAACTGAACGCGGAGATCAAGCGCATCAGCGGGGAGGATTATTCGCGCGCGGCGCTCAGCGGATTCACAGGGACGACCAAGATCGCGTTCGTGGTGGGCGAAGGCGACATTACGCGCGGCGCGACGCACGAAAACGGAACCGAGACCGGCATCACCGCGACTTCCATGATCAAGCTGCTGCACCAGGTGGAGAACGATACCTCGATCAAGGGCGTGATCTTCCGCATCGATTCGCCGGGCGGCGACGGGATCGCGTCGGACGACATTCTGCACGCGGCCAAGGAGCTGGCGTCGAAAAAGCCGATGATCATCTCGATGTCGGATCTGTGCGCGTCGGGCGGTTATTTCATCGCCATCACGGGCGATCCGATGATCGCCTATCCCAACACGCTGACCGGATCGATCGGCGTGTTTTTCGGAAAGCCGGACGCCAAGGGGCTGTTCGCGAAGCTGGGAATTACCGAGACGGTGCTCACGCGCGGCCGCTTCGCCGACATCGACGACATCGCCCAGCCGCTCAGCGACGCGGGGAGGGCGAAGCTCCAGCATGAGATCGAAGTGTTTTACCGCGGATTCGTGGAGCGGGTGGCGGAGGCGCGCAAACGTCCTTACGACCAGGTGGAGCCGCTCGCGCAGGGGCGCGTGTGGCTGGGAACGCAGGCCAAGCAGAACGGGCTGATCGACAATGTGGGCGGGCTGGATGCGGCGGTGGAGATGATCAAGCAAAAGGCGAACATCCCGGAGTCGGAGAAGATCGACCTGGTGACCTATCCTCCGCGGCGCACCATCTGGGACGTGCTGCTCAACCGTTCCGACGACACCACGGAGATCGAATCGCGGGCGCTCGCGGCGGTGGGGGCGAAGGGACTGCCGATCGGATCGCTGCTGCACGGAGGGATGCTCGCGCTGCTGCCGTATCAGGTTGAGGTGAAGTAGCCGGCCGTGAATTCTTATGTGCGTTGATTCGCGGCTGGATTTTTGGGTTTCGCGATCGCGCCAATGGTAGCATCGACTGCGCGGATGTAATCCGACGGCGCGAGCAGGATTTGGGCGCCGCGAACGCCGGCGGAGATGGAGATGAGGTCGAACAGCTCCGCGGTTTCGTCGATGTAGACGGGGAAGCCGCGTTTGGCGGCGAGCGCGGTCACTCCGCCGCGGATATAGCCGGTGAGCGGCTGGACTTCCTTGAGCGGGACCATTTCGACGCGGCGGTCGCCGGACAGACGCGCGAGCGCCTTTTCGTCCAGCTCCGAATCGCCGGGAACCACGGCGAGCGAGACGCCGTTGCGGTCGCCGCGGACCACCAGCGTTTTAAAAACCTGCTGCGGCGGAAGGCCGATTTTTTGGGCGACGGTTTCGGCGGCGAGGTCGGCGGGATCGGCGGCGTACTCGCGCAATTCATAGCGAATGCCCAGCGCGTCGAGCGCGCGCGCGGCGTTCGTCTTCATACGAATTTATTCCGCGGCGGCTTTTTTCTTGAGCGCGGCGTCGTTTTCCTGAATGAATTCGCGAATCTGGTCGGCCATCGCCAGCAGCTTTTCCCACTGCTCGCGATACAGCGTCACCGGAAACCT
>JASHWA010000521.1 GCA_030044325.1 Bryobacteraceae bacterium | reverse complement strand
CCGGATTGGGCCGTGTTGAATTATGAGGATCTCGCGAGCGACGCCATGGCGGGGAAGGCCCGCCACGAGCTGTGGTACGGATTCGACTTTGAGGCGCAACTGCGCGCCCAGCGGATTCAATCGTCCTTTGCGGGCACGCAGTTCGAAATGCACTACCAGCGCCGGCGCGTGATGATCGAATCGCCGCTGGTGGGCGAATTCAACGTGCTGAATATTCTGGCCGCGGCCGGCGCGGCGATTTCCTACGGGATCGATCTGGAAACCATCGCGCGCGGGATCGCCGCTTTGCGTGCCGTGCCTGGGCGCTTCGAGCGCGTGGATCTCGGGCAGCCGTTTCTGGTGGTGGTGGACTATGCGCACACCGACGACGCGCTGCGCAACCTGATCGAAGCGGCGCGGCGACTGACGGCCGGCAGCGTGCGCGACCGTCCCATTCCGCCCGAGACCTTTGGCCGCGTGATTACGCTGTTCGGCTGCGGCGGCGACCGCGATCGCACCAAGCGCCCCTTGATGGGCATGGCCGCGGCCGAGCTCAGCGATTTCGTGGTGTTGACTTCGGATAATCCGCGCTCGGAGGATCCGCTCGACATTATGAACGATGCGATGGTGGGGCTCAGACGGTTCGATACCCCGCACGTGGCCGAGCCGGATCGCGAAAAGGCGATCCGCATCGCGATTACGGAGGCGCGCCAGGGCGACGTCGTGCTGCTCGCCGGTAAGGGGCACGAGACCTATCAGGTGCTCAAAGACCGGACCATCGATTTCGACGACCGCGAGGTCGCACGAAAAGTTCTAGGGTCGCTGGGGTATGGGAGTTGATGGAATTGTGGCGCGCCAGTGCCTGCGCCACGGGTGGTGAATGAAGTTCGCGTTACGGGATGTTGCGGAAATGGTCGGGATTCGGGTCGATTCGGATGTCGAAGTCGCCGGTTGGAGCGTCGATTCCAGGACGATTCAGCCGGGCGATTTATTTTTCGCATTGCGGGGACCAAATCATGACGGAAACGCGTACATCGATGAGGTTTTTGAGAAAAATGCAGTCGCGGTGGTCGCGGATCGCCCGGTGGAAGCGCACGGCGTCGTCCTGCGCGTCGCGGATTCACTGGCGGCGCTACAGCAAACGGCTCGCCGCGCAAGGGAAAAATTCCTGGGCGATGTCGTGGCGGTGACGGGAAGCGCGGGCAAGACCACCACCAAGGATGTGATCGCGGCAATGCTATCGACGGCCATGAAAACGGCGAAAAACGAGGGCAATCTGAACAATCACGTCGGCCTGCCCCTGTCGATTTTGCGCCTGCCGGAGGATGCGTGCGCCGCGGTGCTCGAAATCGGAATGAATCACGCGGGCGAAATTCGGGAGCTGGCTTCGATCGCGCGGCCCAACGTCGGCGTGGTCACCAACGTCGGTTACGCGCATATCGAATTTTTCGATTCGATCGAAGGCATCGCGGCGGCCAAGCGCGAATTGATCGAATCGCTCCCCGCCTCCGGCGCCGCTGTGTTGAATGCGGACGATCCGCGCGTCAAAAGATTTCCCTTTGCCGGCCGGCGGATTCTATACGGCCAATCGGAAGACGCGGACGTTCGCGCTGAGGACGTGGAATATTCGCTCGAAGGCAGTTCGTTTCGCGTGGGCGATGTGGAATTCGAGACGCCACTGGCCGGCCGCCACGGGGTTTCGAATATTCTCGCCGGCATCGCCGTGGCGGGATTGTACGGTATCGAGCCGGCTCGATTGCAGGACGCCGTTCAAAAAATTTCTCCCGGAAAAATGCGCGGAGAGCGCTTCCATTGCCGGGGTGTTTTAGTGTATAACGATTGCTACAACTCAAATCCGGATGCGGTTCGCGCCATGCTGGACGTGTTGCGGGATACGCCGGCGCGGCGGCGGATCGCGGTCCTGGGCGAGATGCTCGAGCTTGGCCAATGGGCTGAGACCCTGCATCGCGACGTCGGCACCTACGCCGCGGAGCGGGGGATTGACGTGCTCGTTGGAATACGCGGCGCCGCCTGTTGCACGCTGGACGCAGCCATGCGTGCAGGCCTTCGGGCCGGCGCCGCGTTTTTTTTCGAAAATCCCGAAGACGCCGGCCGCCATGTCGCCGCGCTCGCCCAGCCCGGCGACGCCGTCTTGTTTAAGGGATCGCGCGGCGTTCACGTCGAACGCGCCCTCGAAGAATTCATAAAAGAAGACGGGTTTATACAGGCGCGGAATTGATCCCATGTTTTACTGGCTGTTCTACGAAAAGCTATACCATCTGTATTCGCCGTTTCGCGAATTTCAGTACTACACCTTCCGCACCGCCATGGCGAGCCTCACCGCGCTGTTTCTCTCCATCGTGCTCGGTCCCTGGATGATCGCGCGCCTGCGCCAATTTCAGATCGGACAGCATATCCGCGATGATGGGCCGAAGTCGCACTTGAAAAAAGCCGGAACGCCCACCATGGGCGGATTGCTGATCTGCACCGCCATCGTCGTGCCCACGCTCCTGTGGGCGAATCTGCGCGTCCCGGCCCTGTGGGTCGCCATCGCCGGCACGCTGTGCTTCGGCGCGGTGGGGTTCTGGGACGATTACACCAAGCTCGCGCGCAAACGCAATTTGGGACTCACCGCGCGCGAAAAATTGATGCTGCAAGTCGCCGCCGGAATGGTGATCGGGGCGCTGCTTCTGCTGATGAGCAGCCACGGCAATTATTCCACCACCATGAATATGCCGTTTTTCAAGAATTTTAAGCCCGATCTGTTGATTCATTCGCTGCTCAAATACCCCTTCACGCACGCCCTCGCGTTTCTGCCCTTTCTCCTGTTTCTGCTGCTGGTGCTGGTGGGATCGGCCAACGCCGTGAACCTGACCGACGGCCTCGACGGCCTCGCCATCGGCCTCATGATCATCGCCGCCGGCGCCATGACCGTGCTTTCGTATTTGACCGGCCACGCCGAATTCGCCAAATATCTCGAACTCTCGCGCACCCCGGGTTCGAGCGAGCTCACCAT
>JASHWA010000520.1 GCA_030044325.1 Bryobacteraceae bacterium | reverse complement strand
CGATTCGAGGTTCCCGGCCAGCTCCGGATCGTAAACGTCGCTCACCACCACGAAGTGCGGAACGTGGGCGCGAATGCGCTCCTGATATTCGCTCGACCGTACGACGGACGGGCGCACGCCCCAGAAGACGGCGTCGAAGCGCACGCGCTGGGCGAGGTCCGCCGCTTCCTCCATGCCCGCCGGAACCACGCGATGCCCGCGCGCGCTCAATTGGCCCAGTAACTGGCGCTGTCCGCCCAGGTCGGGATCCACCACCAGCGTGGTCAGCGCGGCCGGCTGCTTCCGGCCCGAACTCTGCGGCTGCACGTGCTCGGCTTCGCGCGCCAGCGGCAGGTCGATTTCGAAACGCGCCATGCGAATCGATTCTCCCTTGGCGCCGCCGCGGAAGCGGATTTCGCCGCCGTGGCTTTGAATGATCCCCTGGCACACCCCCAGACCCAGCGTCCCGTCCGGCGGGCGGCCTTCGGTGAAAGGATCGATCTCCGCGCCGTGCTCACTCAGCGGAACCGAATATCCGATTTCCACCGTTACGCGTCCCGCGATCACCCCGCTCGATACCCGAATCGTCTTGGCCGCCGATTCCGACGCGTACTGCTCGGCGTGCACCAGCAGATTCAGGAACACCTGCTCGATCTGCCCCTGCGATCCCAGCACCAGCGCCGTTTCCGGCGACACGCGATTCTGCACCCGCAGCTCCAGTGTGCGCCATTCCGGATCGCGGAACTGCATCAGGCCGGCCATCAGCGCGTTCACGTCCACATCGCGCGCCGCCGCGTCCTCCGGCCGCGCGAAGGAAACCAGGCGCGATACGATTTCGCTCGCGCGCTGCGATTCGCCCGCCAGCAGGCGCAGCTCGCGCTCCGGAATCGGCTGGCGGCCGTAGGAGGCGAGCGACGTCGAAAGCTGCAGGATGCTTTCCAGCGGCGCCCGCAGCTCGCTCGCCACGCCCGAAATCAGTTGCCCCGTCGCGGCCAGTTTCTCGCTGCGGAAAAGCTGCTCGCGAATGGTCTGCTGCTCCTGTAATTTGAGCGACGTGGCCACCTGGTTCGCCAGGTGCTGCGCCGCCGCCTGCTCTTCCCGGCTGAAATATCCCAGCCGCCGCGCGTTTCCCACCTCCAGCACGCCCATCACCTCGTTTTGCGAAAGCAGCGGCAGAAACATCGCCGAGCGCGGAAGCTTGGAGCGCGCATTGGATTTGACGAACGGGCTGCGCCGCACGTCCGGAACGTTCAGCAGCGTCCGGTTGCGGAAACACACCACCGCCGCTCCGGCGAGACCATCCGGCGGAGAATCGATGGGCACCGCCATCGGATCGGGTTCGCTCCGCGTGGCCACGCGTTCCAGAGCCTTGTTGCGCCCGCTGTGCAGGTACAATCGCACCCCCGTCGCCTGCGTCACCGCCGGCAGAACGTTGGCCAGTTTTTCGGCGATCGCGCCCGGCGAGGACGCCGAGATGATCTCTTCGCTCAATGCATGAAACGCCCGCAGCAGCCGCCGGTTGTTTCCCAGGCGCTTTTCGCGCATCCACCACAGCGCCGCCAGCAGCGCCAACGCCACCGCCGCCCCCGCGATCAGCAGCGGCGGAAACAACGACGCGCCCGAAATCACCTCCACGTCGTCCGCCGACGCCAGCAGAATCTGGAATCCCCCGTCGTACGGCGCTTCGAGCGAATACTGCATCGCCACGCCCGTCAGCCGCACATGATCGCCCACCCGGATCCTGCGCAGATCCGGCGCCCCCGCGCGTCTGGGCAGAAAAACCGAGATGGTCGAGCCGTGATCGGTCACTTCCAGGCTGCGCCCGCCCAGGTTTTGCGCCGCCCCCCTCACCGCGCCTGTGGTGCGCACGATCAGGCCCAGATAGCGGAAACTGCTCAGGTCGGAAACGCTCAGTTCTTTCGGTTCCGGCGCCTGGTCGTGGCGGACCTTGCGAATCGCCGTGGGCGCCAGCAGCGGCATCGCCGCGACGCTCTGCACCGCTCCCCGGCATTCGATCCAATCGCCCGGCTCCAGGCCCGCAAAACTGTCGCGATCGCCCCGCAGCAGCAGACCGTGATCGGTGGAATCTCGAACCGGCAGATAATAGGTGTCCAGCGCCCATACCGGCGCCGAGCTGACCTGCGCCCGAATCGCAACCGTGCGCCCCTCATAAGCGGCGCTCAGATCGCGCCCCGAACGCGAGGACGCCTGTTCGAGTGTGACCAAGTCCTGCGCGGCGACGGCTGCCGCATTCGCCAGCAAGATCGCAATCAGCCGAAGCATCGCGCGCCCGCATCATCGGCGAGAATGGCTCGCCCGTATGCCGATGCTTTCCCCGATTCCGTCATTTGCAAGAAATATATCATGAGAAGGAACCGTAAACTGAGGTTACGGACATTTTACGGCCAATTCTAAGGGATTGGATCGTCTGGCCGGGACAAACCTTTAAGGATGTGCGATTTGATCGCGCGCCGCTATCTCGTTTCAGGACGCGTTCAAGGCGTCGGATTCCGGTATTTCGCTGAGCACTCCGCTATGCGGCGGGGTATCCGGGG
>JASHWA010000519.1 GCA_030044325.1 Bryobacteraceae bacterium | reverse complement strand
GCGATCGCGCCCCACAAGCGCCCGCTCTCTTCCATGGTTCCCACCATGCTCGTCAAAGACGGCAAACTGTTCATGGTGGTGGGCGCGCCCGGAGGATCGCACATCATCACCGGCGTGATCGAGGTGATCCTCAATGTTGTCGATTTCGGGTTGAACGCGCAGGACGCCATCGATTCGCCGCGCTTCCATCATCAGTGGAAGCCGGACCGGCTGGAACTGGAGCGCGGAATTTCGCCCGACACCGCCGCCTTGCTCCAGCGGATGGGTTACGAAATTCAGCAGGACGGGCGCGTGTCGGTCGCGCGCGTCGAAGATATCGTCATCGACGGCGGATGGCTCCAGGGCGGCTCGGACGGGCGCGCCGCCGGCGGAAAGGCCGCCGGGTATTGATGCAGCGCGCGCTTTCGACGCACCTGTTCGTTGGTCACCGCTTAACCACGGTCTGGCTCGATCGCATCTGGGATGCGGGCATTCCGCTGGTCGAAATTTTCTGCGGCCGCCAGCATTTCGACTATCACGATCGCGCCCAGATGGCCGAGCTCGGCCATTGGTTTCGCGATTCCGAGCTGAAGCTGCACTCCCTCCATTCGCCCATGTATTCCGATGACGTGTGGGGACGCTCCGGCCCGGATGCAGTCATCAATATCACCGAGCAGGTAAAGATCCGGCGCCTGCACATCGTCGACGAGATCAAGCGCGCGCTCGACCTCGCGGAACTGGTTCCGTTTCGCTATCTGATCCAGCATTTGGGCGTCGCCGGCGATGAATTCGATCCGCGCAAGATGGACGCCGCCTTTTCCTCGCTCGAAGAGATCAACATTTTCGCCCGCCAGCGCGGCGTCGAGGTGCTGCTCGAAAACACGCCCAACGCGCTTGCCAGCGCCGAGCGCCTGCTCCTGTTTTTCGAAACCACCCACATGGATCTGAACGTGTGCCTGGACACCGGCCACGCCAACATGAAGGAAGGCGTCGACACCGCATTCCGTCTGCTCAAGCCGCGCATCCGCTCCACTCACGTTCATGACAATAATGGAGTAGACGATTTGCACCTGTTCCCGCTCGTCTCAGCGGGCGGCACCGTCGATTGGGCGCGCACCATGAGTCTGTTGCGGACGCTCGAAGATTGCCCGCTGCTCCTCGAGTTGAAAGAGGTTCCGGATCTGGCGCATCCGCTCAGTCGGGTGATCGAATCGTTTGAACGTTTGGAGAGTCTGAAATCGTCGAATGAGTCCTGAACACGCAACTCCGCCGCGTATCGCGATCGCCGCAGCCGGCCGTCACGCCGGCGAATCGGTGGAGATCGCCGGATGGCTGTACAACCTTCGCCGCAGCGGGAAAATCTGTTTCCCGCAGGTGCGCGACGGCACCGGAATCATCCAGTGCGTCGCCGTGAAGAGCGCGCTGCCCGAAGAACTTTTTGAAAAATTGAAGGACCTCACGCAGGAATCGTCTCTGATCGTCCGCGGGAAAATTCGCGCCGAGCCGCGCGCCCACGGCGGCTACGAGCTCGACCTCGAAAGCGCCGAAATCGTGCAGCGCGTGCCCGAAGCCGACCCCTATCCCATCACGCCCAAAGAGCACGGCATCGATTTCCTGATGGATCATCGCCATCTGTGGCTGCGCAGCCGCCGCCAGCACGCCGCGCTCAAGGTGCGCGCCGAGGTGATCAAGGGCATCCGCGATTATTTCGATTCGCACGGCTTCGTCCTGGTGGATACGCCGATTTTCAGCCCCGCGGCGTGTGAGGGAACGTCCACGCTGTTCGAAGTGAACTATTTCGACGAAGAAAAAGTGTATTTGACGCAGTCCGGCCAGCTTTACAACGAAGCCACCTGCGCCGCGTTCGGCAAAACCTACTGTTTCGGCCCCACCTTTCGCGCGGAAAGATCGAAAACGCGACGGCATCTGACCGAATTCTGGATGGTCGAGCCGGAAATGGCCTACTCGACGCTTGAAGACGTGAAGCGCGTGGGCGAAGAGCTGATCTGCTTCGTGATCGCGCGCGTTCTGGAGCACCGGCGCGAGGAGTTGGCCACGCTCGAGCGCGACGTGACCAAGCTCGAAGCGGTGAAAGCCCCGTTCCATCGCATGAGCTACGACGATGCGGTGAAAAAGCTCCAGTCGAAGGGCAGCGAGATCCAGTGGGGCGGCGATTTCGGCAACACCGATGAGACTCTGCTCACCGACGATCTCGACCGCCCCGTGATGGTCGATCGTTATCCCTCCGCGGTCAAGGCGTTTTATTTCCAACCCGACGATCAGCGGCCGGAGCTGGCGCTGGGCGTCGATTTCATCGCTCCGGAGGGCTACGGCGAAGTGATCGGCGGGGGTCAGCGCATTCACGATCTCGACCTGCTGTTGAAGCGGCTGGATGAAAACCGCCTCCCTCGCGAGGCCTTCGACTGGTACATCGACCTGCGCAAATACGGCTCGGTCCCACACGCCGGCTTCGGCATGGGCGTCGAGCGTTTCGTAGCGTGGATGTGCGGCCTGGAGCACATCCGCGAAACCATCGCGTTCCCCAGAATGCTGTATCGCACGCGGCCGTGATGCTAAAATAGCGGTTGCCCACCAACCACGTGCGGATGTGGCGGAATTGGCAGACGCGCTAGATTCAGGTTCTAGTTCTCGCAAGGGAGTGGAGGTTCAAGTCCTCTCATCCGCACCA
>JASHWA010000518.1 GCA_030044325.1 Bryobacteraceae bacterium | reverse complement strand
GCATCGGAACGTAAGTAATATCGGTGCTCCAGACGTGGTTGGGAGCTTGGATGGCCACGCCGCGCAGCCGATACGGGTAGATCACGTGGCCCGGCGCCGGCTGGCTCAAGCGCGGCTTGGCGTAGTGCGCTTCGATGCCCATCAAGCGCATCAGCCGCTGCACCCGTTTGCGATTCACGCCCAGCTCGACGGCCACTTTGCGGCTGCCGAAAAACGGCCGCGCCAGGTACAGCTCGTCGATGCGCCGCATCAGGCGCAGGTTCGCAGCGCTCTGGCCTTGCGGCGTGTAGTAGTAGCTCGATCGCGGCAGGTCCAGCAGCTCGCATTGCCGCGCGACCGCCAGCCTGTGATTCGGATGGATGCATCGGCGGCGCTCCTCACCCGAGCCCAGCTCTTTTTTTGAGAAAGTCCAGCTCGACTTTCAACTGTCCGATCTGCTGGTACAGCTCGGCCTTCTCCTGGTCGGCCTGCTGGCGCACTTGTTCGCGACCGTGAGCGAACACGTCCGGCAAGCCCTCCATCGCCTGGCGTTTCCAAAAGCCGATCTGGGTCGGATGGACGCCGTAGGTTTGGGCGATTTGCGCGGTGGTCTTTTGGCCCTTGATCGCCTCGATGGCCACCTTGGCCTTCAGGCTCGGCGGATGATTCTTTCGGGTTTGCGGCATTGTCTTCTCCTATTTTCAAATGCCGCCCCACCATCTAAGAAGGGGTCACTTTTTTGTCCAAAAAATGGGGTCCACCACACAGAGTGGTCAGTCCCCTTTTCTTGAGCGCGGGCGAGAGCTGCGAAAAGGCGTCGGTCCGGATGTTAATGCGTCATCGCGTAGACGATGTAGTTCACGCCGATGCGGATTCCGAGCGCTGAAAATTTCTCGTCATAGCGCGGGTCGTCGGCCCACTCCCAGGAATCGCCGATATCGGAGTTGGGAGTCATGGCGACCATGACGCGTCCGCGATCGTCGTAGATTCCGCGCCAGTGCGCCGGACAGCCCTCGCATTTTTCGGTCACGCCGGTGGTCAAATAACGCGCGCCGGGAACCTGGTAGCGATTGTCGAGATCGTAGATCACGTGAAAGATCGGGTCGCGATTGTCGAGATCGACGACTTCGCGGTCGGGGAAGACGCGGCGCATGCTTTGCATGAAAACGTCCCAATCCTGTTCGCCCCAGAAGTCGTCGCACATGAAAAATCCACCGCGTAGGAGGTATTCGCGCAGCTTAGCGGCCTGATCGTCAGTCAGGCTCCAGCGGCCGGTCTGGACGGCGTAGAGCCAGGGCCAGTTGAACACATCGTCGCCGTCGTCGAGATTGACGGGTTGCTCCACGCTGCGGATGTCGATGCGGGTGAGGCGGCGGACGGCTTGCGAAAAGTGGCGGTCCGCGCGGGGATAATCCTGCGTCCAGATGGAGTAACCCTGGCGCCAGTCGCCATTGCCCCACGCGCCGAAGCCGCGGAAGCGGCCGCGAACCTGCGGGTACATCAATCGCGCGAAGGCGAACTCGGCTTTCCGGGTCCAGTCCGGAGGGAGGGGGAAATCGTCGTATTCGACGCCGGGATATTGACGGAACGGGCGTTGGAAGGCGAGCAGAGCGCCCACAGACGCG
The DNA here is from genome assembly GCA_030044325.1 of Bryobacteraceae bacterium. GTDB lineage: Bacteria > Acidobacteriota > Terriglobia > Bryobacterales > Bryobacteraceae > Palsa-187. The sequence goes on along the minus strand of JASHWA010000518.1, from coordinate 3,514 downwards.
ATCGTCAGAATCAGCCCGCGCCCGCGCATCTCAACCTGAGGATATCACCGCTGTTGAGAAATGACGATAGACTATGCGTATGAAACGATCTGCCGTGTTGCTCGCCGTGATCGTCGCGCCGGCATTTGCCGCGGACTGGAATCCGCGGCTGGCGGCGGATTATCTCGATTCGCGTCAGAAGGAGTGGTTCGCCTGGCCGCGCGCCAACCAGAACGCGCATCCGTGCGTTTCCTGCCACACCAACATGACCTACCTGATGGCGCGGCCGGCGCTACGCCGCGCGCTGGATGAGAGCGGGCCGAGCGAGTATGAGACGGGATTGCTCGCGATGTTAAGATCGCGCGTCTCGAAAAGCACACCGGCCGAGCTTTATCCCACCGCGAAAGGAGCGATCGCCGGCCAGGAGGTCAGCGTGGAGGCGATTTTCGCCGCGCTGTTCCTGCCCGATTCGGAGGAAGCGTTCGAGCGGCTGTGGAAACTGCAAAACCCCAACGGCGCGTGGGCGTGGAACACGGCGAACCTGGATCCCTGGGAGATGCCCGAGTCGGAGTATTTCGGCGCGGCGCTGGGGGCCATCGCGTCCACGCGCGAAGACGACGTGCGCTTCCAGCCGAATGTGGCGGCGCTCAAAAAATATCTGCGCGAGGGCCTCGAAAAACAGCCGCTTCAGAACCGGCTGATGGTGTTGTGGGCGTCGGCGATGATGCGCGATCTGCTGCCGAAATCGGCGCGCTCGGAAATTTTAAAGGGCGCCTACAAGGCGCAGCAACCCGACGGTGGATGGACGATCGCGTCGATGGGGCCGTTCAAGGATCACCCCGCTGCGCCGGCGCAGCCCGGCTCGAACGCCTATGCGACGGCGTTTACGACTTTTGTGCTGGAGCGCGCGGGCGTATCGCAATTCGACGCGCACATGGAAAAAGCGCTTGCCTGGCTCAAGTCGCATCAAAATCCGCAGACCGGAGCGTGGGAAGCGCTTTCGCTGAACCAGAAGTATGCACCGGGATCAATGCAGATCCGCTTCATGCAGGACGCCGCGACGGGGTTCGCCGTGATGGCGCTGCTGAATGTCAGGTGATTATTTTCTGAGCGACTCGACGTAGGCCGCCACGTCGGCAACCTGCTTTTCGCTCAACCCGGCGACGGGCTTCATTTTGCCCTTGCCCTTGGCAACGATTTCCTTCACGTCGCCGTGCGAATCCGCAAGCGGCTTCAGCCCCATGGATTTGGCCATCGATTCCTTGGGCACGCCCTCCGGTCCATGGCACATCTGGCACTTGGACGCGTACACTGCCTTTCCTTCGGCGGCGCCGGCAAACGACATGGCGGAAACGCTCAATAACAGTACGAGAATTTTTTTCATTTTTTCCTTTCGTCGAAACGGGTGAGTTTACGCGGAGGTCGGCGCCTCCCTTGTATCGATCATGCGCCGAAGATCAGATCACTTTTTCAGCGATCGATTTCGGCTGCAAAAATTGTAGCAAATAATCGGGCCCGCCGGCTTTCGAATCGGTTCCGGACATGTTGAATCCGCCGAAGGGATGGGCGCCGACCATGGCGCCCGTGCACTTCCGATTGATGTACAGGTTGCCCACGAAAAATTCGCGGCGCGCTTTCTTGATTTTCTCGGGATTGTTGGAATACACGGCGCCGGTGAGGCCGTATTCAGTGTCGTTGGCGAGCTCGATGGCGTGCTCGAAATTCCGCGCCCGCGTGACGGAGAGAACCGGCCCGAAAATCTCCTCCTGGAAAATGCGCGCCTTCGAATCGACGTCGGCGATCACCGTGGGCTGAATGAAATAGCCGTCGCCGGGCGCCTTTCCGCCGCCGGCGATCAGGCGGCCTTCTCTTTTCCCGGTCTCGATGAAATCGAGGATGGTTTTCTCGGCGCTGGCGCTGATCACCGGGCCCATGTAATTTTGCGGATTCTCCGGCGCGCCGACGGTGACGGTATCGACCCTGGCTTTCAGCTTTTCGAGGAACCGATCATAGACGGCTTCATCCACAATCGCGCGCGAACAGGCGGAGCATTTTTGCCCCTGGTAACCATAAGCGGACTGGACCACGCCGTTCACAGCGCTGTCGAGGTCGGCTTCGCGGTCGACGATAATCGCGTCCTTTCCGCCCATTTCCGCGACCACCCGCTTGATCCAGATCTGGCCTTTGCGGGGTTTGGCTGCGAGCTCATTGATGCGCAGGCCGACGTCGCGCGATCCGGTGAAGGAAACGAAACGCGTTTTGGCGTGCTCCACGAGAACGTCGCCTACGGCGGCGCCGCTACCGGTCGACAGCGCGAAGCTGCGCGGCGGGAATCCGGCTTCAAGCAGCACTTCGGCGAACTTGGCGGCGATGGTGGGCGTCTCGCTCGACGGTTTGATCACGATGGTGTTGCCGGTGACCAGCGCGGCGACGCTCATGCCGGTCATGATCGCGAGCGGAAAATTCCACGGCGGAATGATGACGCCCGCGCCCAGCGGGAGATACACCATTTCGTCGTGCTCTCCGGGCATCTGCACCACCGGCGGGGGCGCGGCGAAGCGCTGCATCTGGCGCGCGTAGTATTCGCAGAAATCGATGGCTTCGCTCACGTCGGCATCGGCTTCCGGCCACGTTTTTCCGGCTTCGGAAACCAGCCAGGCGTCGAATTCGAACTTGCGCTCACGAAGGATGGCAGCCACGCGCGCGGCCATTTCGACGCGTTTTTCCGCGGGCGTGCGGCTGTATTCGGGGAAATAGGCGTGTGCGTCCTCGATGGCGCGTGCGGCGAGCTGGGGCGTCGCGCGGTGGTGTTTTCCGACGACCTCGGACGGCTTTGCCGGGTTGGTGCTGTGCAAAATATCGCCGGTTTTATGATGTGCGCCGGCGATCCATGGCTGGTATTCGCGGCCGAACCGGGCGCGCACTTTTTCGAGCGCCGCTTTCGCCGCGTCCATATTTTCCGCGCGCGCGAAATCGAGCACAGGTTCGTTCTTGAAGGCGGCAAGCGGCCGCGACATGACGGGAGTCATCACTTTAACCTCTTTGGATGTCAGATTCGCCGGGCTTAGCCTTCGACCAGACGGCGGCCGCGCTCGATCATCTCGGCGGCGTCGTCGGCCACACGCAAACCCTTTTCATACAGCTCGCGGCCCTTTTCCCACAGGTCGCCTCCGTGCTCGGAGATGGCCTCGCGCGCTTCGCGAGATTTCTTTTTGATCACCCGGCGTGTATCACGTCCGGATTGCGGCGCGTACAGCAGCGCGATGGTGGCTCCAATCGCTGCGCCGGCAACAAACCATACGAAATTGCCTTTCGCTTCCATGCTTTTAGTTTAGCTGGTTCGTGGTTCGTGGTTCGTTGGTTCGTGGTTCGTGGATCGTCGCCGGGCCGTGCGAGGGTCGCCAATCGCTCGTGTCCGGCGGCGAACTACGCACTGCCAACTACGTACTGCTATCTTAAAGTCGTGGATTCCGTAACCGTTTTTCGATCCGCGGACGCGAGCGCGGAAGAGGACGCGACTGCGATCGCGCAATTG
>JASHWA010000517.1 GCA_030044325.1 Bryobacteraceae bacterium | reverse complement strand
GTCCGCGCGTGCAGCTCGATCTGTCGCGTGAAGCCCAAGCGAAATACGCGGCATCGACGGGTGAAAAAATCGAGCACTGGCAGCGCCGCATGATCGCGCGCTACACGCGCAATCTCGCGCAGACGAATGGCGATTTGACGGCCGGAGTGTACGATCTGGCGGTTGCGGCGCGATCGATTGTCGATGATAACTATGGCTGGGAAGTGTGGCAGATGGCGAACCGGTACCTGGCGCAGCAGGAGGCTTCGGATCTCGAAACGGTTCGGCTGAGCGCGGGCGAAATCTGGATCAACACGAAAAAACTGCGCATTCGACGGCGGCTTCCGCGGCCCAAGCAGCGGTTGAAGCCGGCGGGTTTGAAACCGCGCAAGCGCGAAAAATATCCGGGCGAGTGGGCCAGACAGACCACCGGAAACGCGATCTGTTCGTACCCCCCGGAAGACCTGGTGATCGAAGAATACGGACGTTTTCTCAAACAGAAAGCCAAGGCGATTCTTTCTGAAGAGCGCGTGAGGATCGAGCCGTTCACCACTTCGATTCTCGACGGCATCGACATCCGCGAGACCATCCGCAACTGGCATCGCCACAAAATTTTCGTGAGAAAAGCCGACCGGCTCGCCGGCAACGTCGGCGCGGTGGTGGTGATTTTCGATGAGGATCGCGCAGATCATTATCAATATCTGACCACCTGGTTGGGAGAGCACCAGAACGAATCGGACATGGCGTTTTATTCGACCTTCCCCTTCGAAAATTTAGTCGGCCCCGGAATCGGCCGGGCGGAATACGGCGGACTGTTGATGACGCTTCCGCCGCGGCGATTGTTCGACGTGTGGTCCGATCCGGATTACGATTTCACAGAATCGAAACCCGAGCGATTATTGATGGCTGCGCTCGATTATTCGGTGGAGCGATTCGTGGTGTATGTGGCCGCAAAGCCTCCGCGGTCTATTTTTCGCTCGATCGCGGCGCATTTGGATCGAAAAATTTTGTACGTCCCGATCGGCCAGCTATCGCCGACGAAATTGAAGAAATTGCGCGTAGTGCATGTGCTGGATAGTTATGAACGTCGCGAGGAGGCGAAGGAGTATCTGTGGTGATGTCGCAGCCCTTTCCGAAACTGTTGGGATTTCCCGGAGGAGCGAAAAAAGGCTGGAAACGACGGCGTTGATTTGCATCCGCGTTATGAGTTCGGAACAGGTGTCGATAATAATCGAAAGTTCTACCAGACGTGGTTTCCGGTGGGAGAATGACTCGCCTTCGCGGAGGAGCCGAAGGAGCATATCCAGCAGGCGGCTTACCAGATCACTTTGACAGGATATTTCCGCATCTGTTCATCGCTTGAAACGACGGTAAGGCCTTCGACGGCCGCTTGCGAAATCAGAATTCGATCGAACGGGTCCTTGTGGATTTCCGGCAGACCGGCAAGCGCCGAGATGTGCGCTGCGCGAATCGATAAAATCTCGCCGCCGATAAGCAACGTCGCGCGAGACCACCAGTTCACTGGATCAGCGATCCGCAACAGACCTTTGCGTGCCTTTATGACGACTTCCCAATAGCTGGCGACACTGATCACAAGCCGCTCGCGAGAAAGGGCCTTGCGCGCCGGCTGAGAGAGCCGGTCCGGGTCGCCCAGTGCCCAAATCAGCGTGCTGGTGTCCAGTAAATACGCGCCTGGCGTCACCGGCCGGTCCAAAACTCGTCGGCTTCTCGTGCTGTAAGCGGCCGCTCCCAGCCCTCCCGCCAGGAGAATTCACCCTTCATCGCACCCAATTTCGGTTTCGTGTTCGGGGTGGCGCGGACGAGACGCGCCACGGGGTGCCCGTGCCGCGCGATCACAACTTCTTCACCCTGTTCCAGAAGATCGAGAAGACGCGAGAGTTGTGTCTTGGCTTCGTGCACGTTGACCGTCATCGTCTTTAGTTTAGTCCATTTTATTAGTCCACATTTTCCCTAGCGCCTGCTAACCGTGGAACCTCTCGCGCGTCTGTGCGTATAATTCGTCATGCGAAACTGGCACATCGCTGTTCGCACGCTGTTACGCCGCCCCGGATTCACCATTACGGCCGTGCTCATGCTTGTGCTCGGCATCGGCGCGACTACGGCGCTGTTTTCGCTGGTCGACACCATCCTTTTGAAGCCGCTGCCGTATCTCCACGCGGACCGGCTGGTGACCCTCCTTGAAGCGAGCCCTTCGAAGAACGCTAAAGAAAGCCTCATCGCGCCCGGACGACTGGAAGATTGGAATCACCTCAACCAGACCTTCGAATCGATTTCCGGGCAGTACACCGAGAACGTCACCGATACCAGCGGCGCTGAACCGGAGCGGCTGGCGGGGCGCCGCGTCGCGCCGCGATTTTTCGAAGTTTACAGCGCAGTGCCGGTGCTCGGACGAACGTTCACCGCGCAAGAGGAGCGCGACGGCGGACCGGGCGCGGCAGTCATCAGTTACGCACTGTGGACGCGCCGCTACGGCCAGAGCCGCGGAGTCACGTCGAAGCGCATGGTGCTCGGCGGCAAAGAATTTTCGATTGTGGGCGTCATGCCCAGAGATTTCAGCGCCCCATCGATCGACCTCTGGCTTCCCGGCCAATTCAACGCATATCTGCTTCGCGCCCGCGACGCGCGATTTCTTTCCGGAATCGGCCGCATGAGGCCCGGCGTGACCATCGAGCAGGCGCAAGCCGATCTGGCTCGCGTCCAGCGCGAGTTGGGCGAGCAGTATCCCAATACCGATAAGGACTGGTCGGCGGTCGTCGGCGGTCTGAAGGAGAGTCGCGTAGGCCAACATCGCCGCACGCTGCTGCTGGTGTTCGGCGCGGTTGCGCTGCTGCTTCTAATCGCGATCGCGAATATTGCGGGATTGACGCTCGCCGAGCTTCACCAGCGCGAGCGCGAGATGGCGATCCGGAGCTCGATCGGCGCATCGCGGGCGCAGGTGATCGCCATGGTGATGCGCGAAGTTTTATGGATCGCGATCGCGGGCGCGGCGCTCGGTTCGGCCGTGGCTATGGTCGTGGTAAATATTCTGTCGAAAGTTTTCGCCGATCTGCCGCGCATGACCGAACTTGCGTTCGACTGGCGGGCGCTGGCCTTCGCCGCGACGGCGAGCCTGATCGCCGCGTTGATCTTCGGCGCGATCCCCGCGATTCAGGCGACACGCGCGGACCTCGCTCCGGTGCTCGCCGAATCGTCGCGCAGCGTTTCCGGCGGCCGGCGCGTTTTGCAACGCGGCCTGGTGGTCGCGCAGCTTGCATTGACGGTGCTGCTGCTTGCCGGCGCGGGACTTCTGCTGCGCAGCTATAACAATTTGACTCGCGTCGATTCCGGATTCAGCACTGATCACGCCGTCACGTTCCACGTCGGCGCGGCATGGGATGAAGACCGCCCGCGCGTCGGCCAGATGCAGTTGGGCATTCTCGACGCGCTCGAGCGAGCTCCCGGAGTCGAGGCCGCGGGGTTCACCAATTTTCTTCCGGCCACCGGGGCCACGCTGCGGTTTCAGCCCACGCTGGAAGGACTCACGCCGGACGAGGGCGCGCCGCTCAGCGTCGGCTATCGCAACGTCACCGCCGGGTACATGCAAGCGCTGCGGATTCCGCTGCTCACAGGCCAATGGTGCCGCACGACCGGTCCGTTCGATTTCACCAAACCGAAGCCCACCCAGGCGATGGTCAATCGCCGCTTCGTCGAGGTTTACGCGAAAGGCGCGAACCTTGTCGGCCGCCATCTCAACTTCAGCGCCATCGCGGCCGCCCCGGGTGTCGAGATCGTCGGCGTGGTGGGCGACGCGCTGGAAGACGGCCTGTCGATCGCGGCGACACCTTACGTTTACGAATGCCAGTTCGCCGGCAGCTGGCCCGATCCGGAATACGTGGTCCGCACGCGCGGCGACGCTCGCGCGATGATGCGCGAAATTCCGTCGATCGTGCATCAAATCGCGCCGGAGCGCGCGGTTTTCGGCGTGAAGCTGCTCGATTCGCTGGTCGACGACGCGCTCGAGCAACCGCGCCTGAACTCGCGTTTCCTCTCGTTGTTCGCCGCCGCGGCGATGCTGCTCGCTTCGGTGGGTTTGTACAGCCTGATTTCGCGGATCGTCGCGGCGCGAACGCGGGAAATCGGCGTGCGCATCGCGCTGGGCGCAGGCCCATCGCAGATCATGCTGATGGTGTTGGCCGGAGCGGGCCGGTTGCTCATCACGGGAGTCGCGGTTGGAATCGCGCTGACCACCGTGGCGGAAAGGACGATCCGCGCCGTGCTGTTCGGCATCGGGCCACTGGATATTCTCACGGTCGGCGCGGCCGTGTTGGTTCTGGCGGTGGCGGCCGCGCTCGCCGCGTTTCTTCCCGCGCGACGCGCGGCGCAAATCGATCCGCTGGACGCAATCCGCGTCGAGTAAAACGCGAACAGTTACACTGGTAACTTCATGTTTCATGTATTGGAGAAGCGGATCAGTGAAGCTGTGTCCGCACGCATCGCCGCGCTGTATGGAATTGAATTTGCCGTGCAAACCGAGCAGCCCAAGCAGGCGTCCTTCGGCGAAGTCGCGATTGCAGCGGCGTTTCAGCTGGCACGGCAGTTGAAGAAGGCGCCCAAGGCGATCGCGGTGGAGGTTGCCGACGGTTTCACAGTCGACGGAGTGTCTTCGATCGAGATCGCGGGCAACGGGTATTTGAATGTCCGGCTGGACCGCGGTTCGTATGCCTGGGGATTGATCGCAGGAGAAGCGCAGGCAGGCGCGCACGGGGCGGGAAAAATCATCGTCGAGCACACCAACATCAATCCCAACAAAGCCGCGCACATCGGACACCTGCGCAACGCGATTCTGGGCGACACGTTCGTGCGCATGCTGCGCGCGACGGGGGAAACGGTGGAGGTGCAGAATTATATCGACAATACGGGCGTGCAGGTGGCCGACGTGGTGATCGGGTTCCGGAGGCTTGAAAACAAATCGGCGGAAAACGTTCGGGATCTGATTACGTCCACACGCTTCGATTACCTGTGCTGGGACGTGTATACGCGCATCTCGGCCTATTACCAGGATCACAAGGAGGACGCCGCGGAGTGGCGCAGGGAGACGCTGCACGCGATCGAAGCCGATGAAGGCGCGGACGCGGAGATCGGGCACCTGGTGGCCGATGCGATCGTCGATGCGCATTTGCAAACCATGCTGCGGCTGGGAATCGAGTATGACGTTTTGCCGCGCGAAAGCGAAATCCTGCATTTGCAATTCTGGGCCTCGGCGTTCGAACAGTTGAAACAGCGCCAGGCGATTTATTTCGAGACCGAGGGCAAGAACAAGGGCTGCTGGGTGATGCCGGGCGCGGCGTTTCGCGACGACCCCCAGGGTGAAGAGGACAGCAAGGTGATCGTGCGCTCGAACGGGACGGTCACTTACGTCGGGAAAGACATTGCGTATCAGCTTTGGAAATTCGGCCTGCTGGGGAAGGATTTTTATTACCGGAAATGGTACGAATATCCGGACGGGCATCCGCTTTGGGCTTCGACCGATCAGCCGCAAGCGAACGATCTGCACTTCGGCGGAGGGTCGCGCGTGTACAACGTGATCGATTCGCGGCAATCGTACCTGCAAGATGTAGTCGTGGCGGGATTGCGCGCGCTTGGCTACGCGGAGCAGGCCGATCGCAGCGTGCATTTTTCCTATGAGATGGTCGCGCTTTCGCCGCGCACCTGCGTCGAGCTTGGGATCGAGCTTTCAGAAGAAGATAAGCGCCGTCCGTACGTGGAGGTGTCCGGCCGCAAGGGACTGGGTGTCAAGGCCGACGATCTGATCGATAAGTTGATCGAGAATGCGCTGATCGAAGTTACATCGCGGCATCCGGAGGAGGCGGCAGAGGCGCGCAAACGGGTGGCGTCCGAGATCGCGGTGGGTGCGCTGCGCTATTTCATGCTGAAATTTACGCGAAATTCGCTGATCGCGTTTGATTTTTCAGAAGCATTGAGTTTTGAGGGCGAGACCGGTCCGTATGTGCAGTACGCAGCGGTGCGCGCGCGGAATATTTTGCGCAAACTCGAAGAGCGCGGCGAGAAAATTCCCGATTTTCGCGCGGCGCTGCCGCTGGAGGCTCTGGCCCGGCAACTGAATTCCAACGAAGATTGCTGGCAATTGCTGCTCGCCGCGTCGAAATCGGATTCGGCGATCGAACGCGCAGTCGCAAGCGGGGAGCCTTCGCACGCAGCGCGCTACGCGTTCCAGCTCGCGCAGGCGTTCAGCAATTTCTATCACGAATTTCCGGTAATTTCGGAGACGAATCCGGAAAAGAAGACGTTTTTATTGTGGATGACGGAATATTTTCGCGCGCAGTTGGAGCGGACGCTGGCGGTTCTCGGCATCGAAGTGCCCGAGTACATGTGATCAGTTCGCGGATGGTTGTTGCGCGGAATCGATCACGAATAAGTCGACCGGGACTTTCTGCCGTTCGAGTTTCAGCCCGAGCTGTTCCTGAAGCGCGGTTTCGATCGTGGGACCCTGGTCTTCGTCCCAATCGAGCGTGAAATCGAAATCGCCGGTGAGTCCGGTCTTATCCACCACGGGTTGCTGCCGCACGTTCGCAACCAGTTGCGCGAGGCGCGCCATCGAGTATTTGCGCGCGGTGAGCGTCGCGGGGCGGCCGGGCATCGGCTTAAACTGGCCGCCGAAGTCGAAGACCACGTCCGGCGCTTGGGACGGCTTAAGGCGCGGGCCGTTTTTTGCGATCACCAAAGCGAAGCCGGGACGCTCGACGGTCTGACGATGAAATTTCAGTTGAAACCGGTCGATCAGGGCGCCCTGAAGCATGGAGCGAAGCTGCGCTTCCGTGGTTCCGGTGGGATTGGCGGCCTCAGCTTGTATATCGAAACGGTCGTAGCCCTGCATCACCCAATCGGGTCCGCCTTGAATCAATGCCATCAAGTTCAGTTGCCACGCGATCCCGATCAGATGGCCCAGGCGTCCGGCGGTGATCACGCAGCGGCCGAGCGGCGGTGCGGCCGCTATTTGGCCGGGAGCATACTTTGAATCGATCCCGTGACATCCCCCGGCTACGCCGTTACCAGATTTGTTCACCTTCACGGATGCGACTTCGAACTGCGGCAGCGCCTGCGCGTGCGCAAGCGTGATGAACGCGAAAGCGGCCAACTTTGACTTCATGCGCCTCCCAGGAGCTTGTTGAAAAAGGGGACTGAGTAGTCGGCAATAATTAACAACACTCAGTAAGTCCTAAGCGACGGCCCCGGAATTGGAATTTCACAAATCGCCGGAGCAGTAGATCCAAAGCCACAATCCTCCGTAAAGAAGGCTGGAGAGCACCACGATGGCGCAGGCAGCGGTTAGTGCCTTCAGTTTGGCTTTACTGAGTTGGGCCTCCATGCCGGGCCGCTTCAGCGCCTCTTTTTCTTCGGCGGTTTTGCGACTCGCGGCTGGCCGTGCTCGCGCTTCCACTCGCGGTCCCGCCGGTCGATTTCGGCTTTCGGGACGGCGATCACAGCGCGGAAAAGCTGGTCTAGGGATTCAAACGGCTGGCCGTTGGGCTGGCGCGGCGGAGGATTGCTTGGCTTCATCGTGTTCTCACGACTTCGCGACCGTCATGAAGGATTGGATCTCCTCATCTCGCAGGCCAGCTTGCCGTAAAGAGTGGATAACAAACTCATCCTCTAGTAGGTCACACATTGGGACAGAAATGAAATGCGTGCCACCCCTTTTCCTCCAAAGTCGTGTACGCTTTTGCTGGGTTTTGTACGTGTAGTTCAATTCCCGAATTTTATTGATGAAGTTCTCTCGACGAACCATGTGCTCCCATCACTGCGGGGATGAAGGGTACATCAAATCGGATGTTCTTTGGCTTTGATGGGAGCGGGCTGACGAGTGTCCATCCCTGATCGCGGAGGAATTTATCAAACTCATTGCCTGCAAGCAAGTCCTGAAGAATGGCGTCAAGCGTATGCCCAATGTCTTCCATTAAATCGGTCCATGTCGGGGACTGAATTGTAAGCTTGAGAGGTTCGCAAACGCCGACCCACGCTCCACCTTTACCGCGAGTAACCGCCCAGGGAACAGCAGCGTTGATTCGAACAAGTGTCATGGATAACGTTTTTTTGGAGCCTAGTATTCTATCACCAATAGCTCCTGCCTCCAATTAAAATCTAGCATAGGTCAGCAACTTATTGCAAACACTAAAGTTACGTAAACAGCTATGCGTCTGCAAACACAGTGTTTAGTCCCTTTTTCCGCGCCCCCGACGCATCAGGGGCGCAATCTTCATTGAACATCCGCCACCTTGCCAGTGACTTCGGCCCAAGTCAGGCGCTTTCCGACGATCTGGCGGACGGCCAAATCAAAGAGGTCACTGTCAGTAAGCGGGTTCTCTTTGTCTCCACGATTGTTGAAGCGATACACTTGCTCGTCGACGTAGCGTTGAAGGTGCGCGGGATCGACCGAAACGTAGGTTCCCTTCAGGCCGCGCTTCAGGAGCGACCAGAAATTCTCAAGGCCGTTGGTGTGAACGCGGCCGTTGACGTAGCTCTCAAGGTGATTCACGAACTCGCGCTTCAACTCCGGCGCGACGTGGCCGTATACCGGCAGTTCGTCGGTGTAGAGCTTCGAGCCCGCTTCAACATTCTCTTGCAGGAAGGGCTCAATGTGGTGTTTCGTGCGCGACGGCGCGACAGCGGCGCGAACGCTACGATCGCGCTCAAACAAGCCGAGCACGATTGTCTTATTCCAGTAGTTGCCCGGAGCTTTTGCGCGTTTGTAGCGGCTCGATTTCTTGTGCATGTTTTCGAT
>JASHWA010000516.1 GCA_030044325.1 Bryobacteraceae bacterium | reverse complement strand
CGTTCCATGCGTCCGTTCCGCAACTTCCCCATGCAACCGTTCGGCAGAATGAATACTAGAATCGCATCGTGAGAAAGGTCCATCACCTTTACGTCTCGGTCCCGGCCCTCAATGCTGCGAGCAGGCCGTGACGGCGGTGGACACCGGTGCTTTTCAATATGATCAACCGACCGAGGGTCTTGCGAGCAAGGCGGCAGGAGGCTAGAGCGCGATTACTAAGACCCCACCGCTATCGGCCATCGTGCTGCCACCCGCGGCGATCGTCACGCTATAGCCGTTCGAGGCCGGCTGAATGCTCACCGTATATCCGGCGTTTGACGCGAGGCCTGTCACGTACATAGCCGTAGCCGCTGCAGGGGCCGGCAGCGTGCATCCCGCAAATGCGACAGTCGCGCTGGTTGGAAAGTAGACCACCACGGAACCGAATCCTGCGCCGTCGAAAGCTGTGCCGCTGGTGCTCTGTGAATAAGTCGCCGCTGCCATCGAAGCTCCCGGGTTGGCACCTTGCAGCACGTGCAGGAAACGCGTGTCCAACGGGAGCGTCGGGTCCTGCACCTGCATGATGTACTGCATCGGTTCCAGATCGGCGACGGAGCTGATGTCGGCCGCGACATCGAAGCTCGTGATGACCGCATCGGCCGGCAGCAGGGTCTGCACGAACAGTTGCTGGCCATCGGGCATCGTGTCCGCCACCGCGCTGCCGCTAATCGATGGATTCGCTCCTAGGCTCAGGTTGAAGCGTTTGAACAATCCCGGGTTGAGCGAAGTCGCGCGATCGTAGACCACGAGGTAGTCGTTGTTCAACCACAGAATCGATCGCGTGGCTTGCGTGATGTTGGTGATCGGGTCCGTCACCAACCACTGGCCGTTGGCTTCATAATCGTAGCCGTTGGGATGGTTGTAGAGATTCGTCAAATTGCTCGCGGCGTAAACGTAGCCGGCGCCCGAACTTATCACAGTGGTGGGGTCGCCCGCGTTCTCGCCTTCCATCCACTGGCTGCCGTTGACCCACGCGGGGCCGTCGGACGCCGCCCAGCTGGTGACCAGCGAACATAATGCGCATCAGTTCTGCAGACCAAGGGAATTGTGGTAAGTGACGGTCGAGCCGTTTCCGTTCCCGCCGTTGTCGTAGTTGCTCATTTCCTTGGTGAGCCACTCGCCATTGCGGAAGAATCCGAACTGCCCGGCGGCGCCATCCTGGTGGTTGATGGAAATCCAACTGGCACGGTAATCGAACCAAGTGTTGGTTGATGTCCAATCGCTATGCGCCACAATCCGCCCGGCCGGAGCGTCATAGAAGAGCAGCGGGTAAGTCGGGCGCGGATCGGTTGCTGCGGCCGCGGTGGGGTCGAGCAGCACGTAGTAGAGCAGACTTTGTGTGGCGCCCCACGTCCAGGGATTCGAGATGCGCTCCAATAGGCCGCTCGCCCCGTTAGGCATCACGTTGACGGCGTACCAGCGCGCCGCATTGATGTGGGTCGAGACTCCGGTTTCTTCGTCCAGCATCGCCAGCAGCGAAAATGGAACCACATGATCGGGCGTTTCCCACAACCGCAGCATGTCGCCATAGCCGGCGATGCGATACACGGAGCCAAGGTACGATTCGCTGCTGGAAATGAACGGCGTCGGAGTCAGCGACGACATCCAGCCGGTGACGAAGCGATCCCACACCGGAGTGCCGATCATCTGAATCTGCGGACCCGAAAGCGCGGCGCTGTTGAATCCGGCGGTCTGCAGCGCCAGCAGTTGGCCGAGCACGTAGCCGAACGATTCGCCATAGAGCGTACCTTCCGGGGGCAGACCTCCGCTGGCGAGGCCGAAGCCGGCGCCGTTTTCTGCTGGAGCGTTGCGCGTCATGACCCGTCATGACCGGTTGCCCGTAAGTGTATGAGGAATTGGTAGCGCTAACGGGAATCGAACCCGTATTTGAGCCTTGAGAGGGCTCCGTCCTAACCGTTAGACGATAGCGCCACAGCTTCCTTGATTATATGTCAGCGCGGCTCGCCTTACGAATGTTTTGTGGGCTCGACGCGCAGCTTCATTCCCTCGACGGCGATGACCCGGACCGGCGCCCCGGCGTCTACCGGCGCGCTCGACACCGCGTCCCAGTATTCGCCGTGCACGAAAACCTTGCCTCCCGGCGTAAGCGCCGTCCGCGCTTCGGCCACTTCGTTCACCAGGCCGGCATCGGACATCAGCGCTTTATTCGTCCGCGCGCGGATCGCCAGCGAGACCAGAAACATGGTAATGATCGCGAAAGGAATCGTGACGGCGAGCGCGGTGGCAAGGTGAATGCGCACTTCCGGGGGCCCGTTCACCAACAGCAGCGCTCCCAGCACCATCGCCACCGCGCCGCCGATGCCCAGCACTCCATGCGAAGTGAATTTCGCCTCCAGCACGAACATCGAAATGCCCAGAATCAGCAGCGCCACTCCAATCCAGTTGATCGGCAGCACCGCCAAGCCCGATAATCCCAGCAGCACGAGTATTCCCCCGATTACGCCCGCAAAAATGAGACCCGGCGAGCTGAACTCGACATAAATTCCCAGTGCTCCGAGAACCAGAAGAATGAATGCGATGTTCGGGTCGGCCACGGCTTCGACGATGCGCTCGCGCGCGGAGGGCTGATAATTGATCACCTCGGCGGCGGCCGTGTCGAGAAGCTGCTTGCGCCCGTCGAACCGCGTGATCTCGCGGCCGTTTAACGCGTTCAGCAGCGCAGTCTGATCGGGCTCAATCAGATCGATCAAGTGATCGTCGAGGGCTTCCTTTTCGGTGAACGCTTTGGCCTCGAAAATCGTCTTTTCGGCCAGTTCCGTGTTGCGTCCGCGCTTAGTCACGATGCTGCGCAACCACGCGGATGCGTCGTTTTCGACCTTCTTGCGCATTACGGGATCCATGGTCTGGCCTTCGAGCACCGGCGACGATGCGCCCGTGTTGGTCCCCGGCGCCATCGCCGCGACATCGGCCGCTTCCAGCAGGAAAAATCCCGCCGAAGCAGCGCGCCCTCCGCTGGGAGTGACGTAGGCGATCACGGGAACGGGCGAAGCGACCATCTTCGAGGTGATCTCGCGCGTGGCGTCGAGCAGTCCGCCCGGCGTGTCGAGGCGCAGAAGCACTGCCGATGCGTTGTCACGCACGGCTTCATCGATCGCGTGCGACACGATCTCGACGGTCACCGGGTGAATTACGCCGTCGATATTCACGGAGATAATCCTGGGCGCCGCCCCCAGCGGAAGCGCGCACGCCGCGGAGATCAGCGCGACGAAAAGAAAACGTTTCACCCGATTCCAGGATAGCCGGTTGTAGCAAAGCGCGTTTTGGGTCGATTACGCTAGAACAACACGGTGAATTTTGATCGAATCCTGGTGCGCGCCACCAACTGGGTGGGCGACGCGGTCATGTCGATTCCGGCGCTGCGCGCGCTACGCGAGCGCTTTCCGCAGGCCGAAATTTCGATTCTCGTCCGGCCCTGGGTGGCCGATCTGTACGGGCGCGAGCCGTTCTGCGACCGGTTGATCGCCTATGACGCCCGCGACTTGCGCGCAAAATGGCGCGCGGCGCGGGAACTCGCACATATTCGCTTCGATTGCGCCATCCTTTTGCAGAACGCGTTCGAAGCCGCGGCCCTCGCCCGGATCGCGCGCATCCCGGTGCGGATCGGATATGCGCGCGACGGGCGCAGCCCGCTGCTGACGCGCGCCATCGCGGTTCCGCGGCGCGGCGAAATTCCACGGCATGAGCGATTTTATTACCTCGAACTGCTGCGCCGCGCGGGCATCATCAGCGCGATGCCCGCGAACGATGTGATACGCCTCGATGGCGCGGCCGAAGCTCGCATCGCGGGATTGAAACGGCTGCGCGAAGCGGGCCTGGGCGAAAACGTGATCGGCGTAAGCCCCGGCGCGGCGTATGGATCGGCGAAACGATGGCTGCCGGAGCGCTTCGCCGAATCCGCCGATCGCGTCGCGCGCGAAACCGGCGCGAGCGTCGCCGTCTTCGGATCGAAAGACGAGCGCGAATTGTGCGCATCGGTCGCGGCGAGCATTTCTGCACCCGTACGAAGCTTCGCCGGCGAAACCACGCTCGCCGAATTCATCGACATGGCGGCCGCCTGCCGCGTGTATCTGACCAACGATTCGGGCGCCATGCACATCGCTTCCGCGCTGGGCGTTCCCACGGTGGCGATTTTCGGCGCGACCGACGATCTGGCCACGGGACCCACCGGACCGCTCGCTCGCGTGGTGCGCGAGCCGGTTGCATGCAGCCCGTGCCTGCTGCGCGAGTGCCCCATCGACCACCGCTGCATGAGGCGGGTCGAAGCGGCGCGAGTGGCGCAAAGCGCACTCGAATTGCTCAAATAAGAAGGAAGACGGAACAAGAAGAATGGATACGCGGGCAAAAATCATTGCGGGCGCGGATGCCGCGCGCGTGGCTCAGGATGCGACCGTGGTCAGCGGTTATTTCGATCCGCTGCTGGCATGGCACGCCGCGCGGCTGCACGAAATCAAAACCGACGCGCGGCCCCTTCTGGTGGTGGTCGAGAATCCCTCCAAACCGATTTTGCCGGCGGGTGCGCGCGCGGAGCTGGCCGCTTCCCTCGCGACGGCCGATTATGTGGTGGAATGCGCGGAGGGGATCGCCGTGGACGTTCGCCTGGAGGCGGAAGAGGCAGCGAAACTCGCCGAATTGATCGCGCGTGTACACGCGCGCTGCCCGAAAGCGTCTGAATCACGATGACCCGAATTCTGGTGGTGCGGTTGGGCGCGATGGGCGATGTGATTCACGCGCTGCCCGCTGTCGCCAGCCTGAAGCACAGCTTTCCGCACAGCCATATGACCTGGGTGATTCGCTCACGGTGGGCGCCGCTGGTCGAAGCGAATCCGTTCGTCGACCGCATCATTACTCTTGACCGGTCCCCGCGCGGCGTCCTCGATGCGGCGCGCAAATTGCGCGCCCTGCGCTTCGATTTCGCGGTCGATTTTCAGGGCCTGCTGCAATCGGCGCTGGTGGCCGCGTTGTCACGCGCCCGGCGCATCACCGGATTCCATCGCTCGCAGGCGTGGGAATCGATTTCGGCGTTGTTCTATTCGAACTGCGTAGTCACCAGCTCGGCGCATATCGTCGATCGCAACCTGGAGCTAGCTTCGGCCGCGGGCGCTTCCGCGATCCTGCGCGTTTTTCCGCTGCCGCCCGGACGCGCGGAGGGCGATCTTCCCGAAGGAAAATTCGTTCTGGCGAGCCCGCTCGCCGGCTGGGGATCGAAACAATGGCCGCTTGAAATGTATGAGCAGGTGGCGCAAGCGCTGGAGATGCCGCTGGTCGTGAACGGACCGCCCGAAGCCGAGCCGGATTTGCGGCGCATTCGCGGCGCGCACGTGCATATTTCGGGAATCGAAGGACTGATCGACGCGACGCGGCGCGCGCACGCCGTGATCGGCGTCGATAGCGGACCGATGCACCTGGCCGCGGCGCTGGCAAAACCGGGGGTAGCGATTTTCGGGCCCACCGATCCGGCGCGCAACGGCCCCTACGGCGGATCGCTGCGCGTGCTGCGATCGCCTTTAGCCGTGACATCGTATAAGCGCCGGCGCGATGATACGTTGATGCGCGCGGTCACGCCGGCCGCGGTGATGGAAGCGCTGGCGGTAGGCTGTACCGCGTGAGTTTTCCGAAGCCCTACGCCGATCGTGTGGCGAAGCTGCGGGTTCCCGCCGGATTTCTGCTCGCCGCCGCGTTCCTGTGGCTTTCCCAGCCTTCGCCGGTTTCGCTCGCGATGGGTCTGGCGGTTTCGACGCTTGGCCTGGCGCTGCGCGCGTGGGCGGCCGGGCATCTGGAAAAAAATCTCGCGCTCGCCCGATCCGGCCCATATGCCCATGTGCGCAACCCCTTATACGTTGGAACGACAATCGTCGCCACGGGATTTGCATTGGCGTCGCGGCGATGGGAGCTGGCCGGGCTGTTTGCCGCCGTGTTCATATTCGTGTATCTGCCCGTGGTCGAACTCGAGGAGCAGCACCTGCGCAAATTGTTTCCCGAATACGACGGCTACGCGAGGCGCGTGCCCAAGCTGATTCCGCGGATTCGCGCACGCGCCGCCGCGCAGGAACATTTTCAGTTTCGTCTGTACCGGCGCAATCGCGAATACGAAGCGCTGGCCGGGTTCCTGATGGGCGCGGCCGTGCTCGCCTGGAAGGCGCACACATGAGCGAAGACGCAAAACACGGACGGCTGCTGCGCATTTTGGGCGCCGGATTCGGCGCCGCCGTGATCGTCGGCGCGGTGATCGGCGTCGGAATTCTGCGAATCCCGGGCGAAGTCGCGCACCACGTGGCGAGCGCTCCGCTGGTTCTCGCGCTGTGGATGGGAGGCGGAATCTACGCGCTGCTGGCCGCCGTCTCGGTAACCGAACTGGGAACCATGCTGCCGGAAAGCGGCGGATATTTCGTGTTCGCACGGCGCGCTTTCGGCAACCCCGCGGGATTCACCGTCGGGTGGGCGGACTGGCTCGGCCAGACATCCGCGCTCGCTTATGTTTCCATCGCGTTCGGCGAATTCTGCGCCGCGCTCGCGCCTTCGCT
>JASHWA010000515.1 GCA_030044325.1 Bryobacteraceae bacterium | reverse complement strand
GACGAATTCGACGCGTTGATCGAAGACGCGCACGCCGACTGGCGCGCGCTCGCCGACGTCTTCAGAGGAGCGATCAAGATGCAGCTCACCCACTGGGGTTCCGTCCGAATTACAATCGCGACCGCCGTCGCCGGCGCGGCTATCGCGCTCGCAACCTCGTTCACTATGCCGGATCGATACGTGTCGCAGGCCGTGGTCAGCATTCACGCGGGAAACATCGGTGATGTCTACCCGGCACTCGATCGGATCTTTCAGCAGGTCGAGAGCCGCAGTTCGCTGGAGAACCTGGTCAACACCCTTGGCCTCTACCCGGTTGAGCGCAGCCGAATGCCGATGGCGGAGGTGATCGAGCGGATGAAGAGAGGGATCACATTCCGGCCGATCCCGGATTCGCCCGGGCCGCCCCCGCCCGCGCTCATGCTGGAGTTCGATTATCCGGACAGACGAGCGGCAAAGCAGGTAGTTTCGGCGTTGGTCAAAAGTATGGTCAGCGCGAACCTCATGGTTGGGTCCAGCATCGACGTCGAAGCGATCGGTCCGCCCACATTCCCTCTCGACCCGCGCGGCCCCAACCGCGCTGAAATCACGGGCGCCGGACTCGCCTCAGGAATCCTCGCCGGAATGCTCCTCGCCCTCGCCGTCCGAATCCGGCGCAGGAATCACGGTATCTGCCCCACCTGCGGCCGTCCCCTCGAAGCAGAGGCGGGGACGTAGGAGGTTGCTGGAAATGGGGACAAACTACTCCGTCCCCAGACGCAGATTCTTGCAGCCGCGTGGAGCGGTGGGCGTGGACAGAGCTGTCTGTCCCCTCTTTCAGCAACCTCCTAGAGGTTTCGAGCACCGCAGTAAAAGGAGCGCGTGGCTCCACATCTAGCCCTTCCCGGCGATCTTTTCCTTCAGCCGACCCGCAAACCGCTCCACGTTGATCACAAACCGCTCATGCGTGCCCTCGGCGATCTGCTCTTTTTCATCGAATGCCGCGACTTTGAACTTCACCTTACGCCCGTCCGTCTCGACCACTTCGCTCTCGAAGCGAACTTCCATCCCCATCGGCGTCGCCGCCAGGTGCTTCACATTCACTTCCGTCCCCACCGAATCGAAACCCGCCTCGAGCACGGGCACAATCGAGTCCCGGCACGTCATTTCAATCAGGCCGATCATGGCCGGCGTCGCCAGCACCCTCGCGCCTTCTAACCCCAAAAAATTAATGGCGATTTCATCGGTCACGCGGCGCGCGTGCCGGCCTTTGGTGCCGATCGGAATGGCGGGCATATTCGATCTATGTTATCTTGAATTTGTATGTCCATTCCGAACGTGAAAAGATACCGCATCACCAGCCCCGACGGAACAGCCAGCGCCGTCCTGATGGCCGTCCTGCCCAAGGACGTCGACGTGAACGCGTATCTTTCCGACGCCTCCAAGCGCTTCGACTGGAAAGCCTACGCCGAAGCTCAGCAGAAGCAGTTCAAGATCCGCGTCGGCCAGCAGAAGCAGAAAAAAGCGAAGTAGTTTTTGCCCCTGTGGGACAGCCGGTCTTGCCGGCCGTCTGCCCGTTACAGGTGAAATTCGTCGCCGATTCCCCGCACGCACACGCGCTCGGTCGACGATCCCGCCGCGTGCAGCAGCCGCTCGATCGGCTCGTTCCGCGGCTCCCGGCTCAGCTCGAACGTCCGATGATGCACCGGCAGCACGAACTCTGCGCCCGCATGGTTCGCCATCTCCAGCGCCTGCTCGGGATTGCAATGCGCGCGAATCCACGGATCGTAAGCCCCGATCGGCATGATCGCCAGCTCCACCGGCTTTGAGCTGCGCACCTGGCGGAATGAATCCGTGTACGCCGTATCGCCGCCGAACAGCACGCGATGCCGCCCCGTCTCGATCACATAACCGTTATACGAGCGATACGTATCGCTGCGCATCCGCGCGCCCCAATGATTCACCTCGATCGCCCGAACCGTCGCCGGACCCACGCGCGCCGATTCGTTCCAGCGCAGCTCCCGCACCGACGCGTAGCGCCTCGTGCGCAGCAGATCGCTGGTGTTCGCCGCCGTGATCACCGCCGTCCGCCGGTTTTCGAGCTTGCGCAGCGACGGCACATCGAAATGATCCATGTGCGCGTGCGAAAGCAGGATCAGATCGGGCTCCGGCGCTTCGAAAATGTCGGCCGCCGGCGCCACCAGCCGCTTCAATCCGACCGTCACCGGACCGACCCTCACGCCGATGCGCGTGCTGAACACCGGATCCGTCAGAATCCTGAACCCGTCGATCGACAGCAGCACCGTCGTGTGCCCGATCCAGGCCGCGTGCACTCCGCGCGCGGACCATTTGGCGAAATCCGGCATGCGCGGCGCCGGATCGACTTCCCGCTTCATATCTTCGCTGACGCGCCGCCAGAACGCCGGCGCCATCTGGTAGGCGAAAACCGCCAACCCTCCCACACCCACTCCACCACCCACTACGGTCCTTCTTTTTACCATCTACTTCCTTGGATCCACCTCTCGCTTCGTACGTGACCCCGTGGCGCAATTGGGGACTGTCCCAAGGCGCGGCCGTAACACCTTGTCCTTAGCCGCGCCGGCGGACTGTCCCCAATTGCGCCACAGTGTGCGGACGCGCAACTTTCAGCTTAACGTATCTGATATAACCAACGTGTGATTCGCTTTCGCGAGCGCAACAAGATCTCCTACCGGCTCGCGCACTGGCCCATCTGGATTTTCGTTTTCTTCATCGCTCCCGGCCCGCTCACCTTCGACGTCATCCAAACCGGTTTCGACCGCCGAGCCTGGGCGTGGCTCGCCGTCGTGCTCGTCGCCACCGGAATCGCGGGCCTGCGCGGCCGCCTTCCCGGCGTCGAACCCAAGCCGTACATCCTGCGCTTCACTGAAGACAAGCCCAATCCCCTGTACCGCCGCGTCTGTTACACCGTCGCCTGGTCGGATCTGATCACCTTCGCCGTGCTGAATCTCTCGGGCCTGATCTACGCCGTCGCGACCGGCCTGTGGCGCCTGCGCCAGATCTACGACGCCGCCTATTTCCCCATGGCGGCCACGCTGTGGATTCCCGGCGCGCTGGGCATGCTCCCGCGCGTCAAGCGCTCCACCAAAGGCGAGGGCGCCGAGCGCCGCTATTTCTACGGCGCGGTGTGGGCCGTATGTTTCGCCGAACCCGTTCTAGGCGCGCTGTGGAAGCTGCTCCCGCGCGGGCATTCGACCGACGTGATCCAGCTCAGCGTTTTCGCCGCGATTCTCGCCATCGTCGGCTTCATTTCGAGCCTGGGAAAACTCCCGCGCACCCGCGTGATCGCGCCCGGCGAATGGGCGGTCTCGGATTGATCTTCGCCGCCGTTTTCGCGCTGCTGATCGCCGCGGCCCTCGCTTATCAACTTGCGGCCACTCGAAAAGACGCGCGCGATTTTCCCCCGCCCGGCCGCGTAATCGACGCCGGCGGCGCCAAGCTCCACGCCCAGATCGCCGGCGAGGGATCTCCCGCCGTGGTCTTCGAAGCCGGCATCGCCGCGACCGCGCTGAGCTGGCGCCTGGTGCAAAGCGACGTCTCGAAGTTCGCCCAAACCATCAGCTACGACCGCGCCGGCCTGGGCTGGTCCGATCCGATCCGCGGCGCCTGCGATCTTGAAATCATTCTCAACCACCTGCGCACGCTGCTGGACGCCGCGAAAATTTCCAAGCCGCGAATCCTCGCGGGACATTCCTACGGCGGTCTGCTCATGCTCGCCTACGCGGCGCGATTTCCCGAGGAAGTCGCCGGCCTGGTGCTGGTCGATCCCGCCGGCGCAAGCGAATGGGCCGATCCCACCCCCGCCAATCGAGCCATGCTCGCCCGCGGAATTTTTTTGTCGCGGGTAGGCGGCTTGCTCGCGCGTCTTGGGGTGGTCCGCTGCGCGCTGAATCTCGCCGTAAGAGGTTCGGCGACCATCCCTCGCCTGGTCGCGCGCGCATCGAGCGGCCGCGGCGGCGCCGCGTTCACCGAACGCATGGTCGGCGAGGTTCGTAAGCTCCCGCGCGACGCCTGGAAAGGCGTGCAACTGCACTGGAGCGATCCGAAATGCTTCAGCGCCAGCGCGCGCCACCTCAAATCGCTGCCCGAAATCGCCCGCGCGGTGCTCGCCGAAGCGCCCAAAATCGAAACTCCCATGATCGTCCTCTCCGCCGGCAACTCGAGCGACGCCCAGCGCGCCGACCACGAACGCCTGGTCCGCGAATCCCGCCGCGCCCGCCTCGAAATCGTCCCCGATTCCGGCCACTGGATCCTGCTCGACCGTCCCGACCTGGTCGCGAACGCGATTCGCAAGCTCGCCAGTTAATCGCGTCCCACTCATTCCCCACTACCCACTCCCTACTACCCACTCCCACTACCCGCTCCCCACTCCCCACTACCCGCTGCTAGCCTGAAACCGTGAGAACTCTGCGTGAGCGCTGGCGGCAACTCTCCGCCTATTGGTCGCGCAATCTGCGCCAGCACATCACCCGCGCCGGCATGGCCTATGTCGCGACCATGGTCATCATCGGACTCGCCGCGTTTCTTTCCGCCAACAATCTATTGTTCCTGATCCTGGCCGCGATGTTTTCGACGTTTCTGGTCTCGGGATTCATCAGCCGCCTGGGCCTCGCCGGCCTGGAACTCGACCTGGTTCTTCCCGAACATCTCTCGGCGCGCCGCAAGGTTCGCGCGGGGCTGCGCCTCCGGAATCTCAAGCGCTGGATTCCGTCGTTCAGCATTCATCTCGCCGGCGCGCCCTCGAGCGGATTCGACGCCCGGCTCTATTTCCCGGTGATCCCCGGCGGCGCCGTGCTCGAAGAATCGGTCGAGCTGTATTTCGCCCGCCGCGGCGCGCATCGCGAGCGCGGATTTCAATTCTCCACGCGCTTCCCCTTCGGGTTTTCCGAGCGCCGCGAATCGGTCACCGCGCGCCACGACGTGATCGTCTATCCCAGCCTCGATCCGCAGCCCGGATTTGAAGCGCTGCTCGCTTCGGTGAGCGGGGAAATGGAGGCGCAGCAGCGCGGGCGCGGCCACGATTTCTATCGCATCCGCCCCTACGAGGCTCTCGAAAGCGCCCGCCACGTGGACTGGAAGGCGACCGCGCACACCGGCCATCTCCAGGTGCGCGAATTTTCACGCGAACAGGATCATCGCGTTCTGATTTATCTCGATCTCGACGTTCCAACCTCCGCCGCCGCGTGGTTTGAATCGGCCGTGGAATGCTGCGCGTTTCTCGCCTTCCGCCTGGCCGAGCGCGGAGCGCACGTGCGCCTCGAATCGCAGGAATTCGACTTCCGCCTGCCCGATGAGGGCGACATCTACGCCATCCTGAAATATCTGGCGCTGGTCGAGCCGCGCCGCGGCAAGGCTCCCGCCGCGCCCAACGATCCTTCGAGCTTCCATGTCGCTTTCAGCGCCAATCCATCGCGCATGTCCG
>JASHWA010000514.1 GCA_030044325.1 Bryobacteraceae bacterium | reverse complement strand
CGGCCGTGAGAGGCATGCGAATCGCGGGGCTACAAACAGAAATCGCTCGCTGAGTAACTCCCCCCGGCTAAGGGTACAAGCCCGCCTGCTTCAGCAGCTCCGTGTAGCGCGGATCCCCTCGCAGCGGATCAAGAAACGGATGCACCTTGAGCATCCAGCCTTGCCGCTTGGACACGAGCTGTTCCAGCCAGTGGAACGCTTTTTCCCGATCGTCCAGCGCCGCGTAAATCGCCGCCAGGTCCAGGGGATCGGGATAGTCAGGAACTGCCATCTTCTCGACGTGGCGCCGCGCTTCGTCCTTCTTTCCGCTGACCGCCAGCAGGTGGACCAGCCTGGGTTCTTCCTCGCCCGGATAGTTCGCCATGAACTTTTCGTACTCCGACCGCGCCTTGGCGTAGTCGCCCTTCATTTCCCACGCCATGCCAATGAGCTCGTGCATGACCACCAAGTCGGGATTTATTTGAGAAATCTTGAGCCACTCGGAGAGCGCGTCGTCATAGCGGCGCGCGAAGAAGTAGCAATACCCGATTGCGGCGGCAGGCAGCAGCGGATTCAAGTCCTGCGAAATGCGCAGCTCCCGCAGCGCCGGCTCGAACTTACCCTGCAGCATGAGGACATGCCCGAGATGGTCATGAATCGCGGGGTTTTGGGGCATCAGCCGCGAAGCAGCGCGCAGTTCTTCCTCCCCGTGCTTCCAGTCCATCTGGAGCATGGCATCGGCGTACCCGATCGCGTCATACGCGCGCGCGGATGAAGGATCGAGCTCCAGGGCTTTCAGGGCCGCGGCTCTCACGCGTGGAAGCGCGTACAGCGAATCGATCGTCACATTCGTGGCCCCCACCACGTAAGCCTCCGCCAGCAGGCCGTATGCATCGGCATATTGCGGGTCATCCTGGATCGCCTCATTCAGATAACCCAACACCTTCTGATAGGTCTGCTCCTGGACCATTCGACCCCCCAGGGCGTCCACCTTGAGGATCAGGTCGTAGGCTTCAGGTGTGGGCAAGTGACCGGCGGGAGGCGTCGCACCCGGCCGGAGCGCGGCGATGACGGGCAATGCCATATCGCGCTCCAGGCGCGCCACCTCGCGAGGCGTTCCATCGAATGAGCGCGACAGAATATGGTACCCGTCGGAAGCGCGATTCACCTGAACGGTCAACCGGAAGCCGTCCCCCACCTTGCGCAGGCTGCCCTCGATCACCGCGTCGGCCTGCACGCGGCGGCCCACCTCGCGGATATCCGTATTCTTCCCTTTGAACTGGAACGCGCTCGTTCGCGCCACCACCCGTAGCGAGGCAATACGCGCGAGCTGGTCCGTCAGGCCCTCGGTGAGTCCATCCGTGATGTATTCATTCCCCGGATCGCCCGTCAGATTCACGAACGGCAGCACGATCGCGGCGCGTAGCGGACCTCCATGGGGAACCATCCTCCAAGCCGTAACAGCAACAGCTACCAGCGCCACCGCAGCTACCGCGCCCCACACCATCATTCGCGGATCCTGCCGCGCAGCCGGAGTTGCGCTGGATTTACCGGCGCCGGTCGCGAATACCGGCGCATAGCCTCGCCCTGGAAACTCGAAACGCACCGCGTCGCCCGCGCCCACGCCTTCGTAATACTCGGCCAGCGAGCGCCGCAGCCGGCTCATTTCCGACCGCACCGTCGAATCGACGCGCGGATCGAACGACTCGGGCCTCTGCAACACGTCCAGCCCGATTCCGTATTCGGTGACCTGGTCCTGCCGCCCCGCAAGCGTTTCTTCCACCAGGTATCGAAGAAGTTGAGCCCGCCGTTTTGAACTGAACCCCGGCGACAACAGGACCTTATTCAGAGAGGCGCGGATTTCCTCGGCAAACGCTGGGTCAACTCCATTAGTCCCCGTTCCCATCAGGATTTGACGAGCCAGTATATCATTCTGAAAACAAAGGTGCTGCAACGTTGTAGTGCCTGTTGATCGTTGCGTTGCAGAGGCGACCGGCGAATAATCGCGTGCAGGGAGAAAATGTTCTATGAACCGGATCGCTCCAACAGCTTTCGCGGCTTTCCTGCTCGCCGCGTGCCCGGCGCCTGGTCAAACGTCGGTCAATTTCTCGGCCACAATTAATTACACCGATAACGCACCCACCGGCTTCAGCCGCTGGGATGGGATCGCCAACGGCAGCGTGGCGCCGTTCGGTTCAGCCACCATGCGCGGCACCATCACTCAGGGGGTCAACCTGAACGTCGGCATCCAGCCTTCGGGAACCGCCACGGTAACCTACGAATTCTGGTTCAACCGCCTGGATGGATTCACACTGACCGGGCAGTTCGTTCCCGCCAGCACGCAAACTGCGGTTCAGTTCACCATCGCCTCCGGCGCGGGAGTGTACGCCGGGGCGACCGGAACCGCGACGCTGAACATGGGTCCCCCATACGCCGTAATCGGCTCCGGAACCGGCAGCATCACGGTCTCCGGGACAACCACCAATCTCACCTTCGGGTCATTTTCGGGCGACGGCGACGCGCTTCTGGTGGCCGGCGACAGCTTCACCGGCACGGGAACCGCCGGCAGCCTGGGGAATGTCTCAAGCTCCTTTCAGTACGGGTATAACGAGAGCACCATCAATTCCAGCGTCCTTACCGAGAACAATGAGGCTACCGGCACGCTCAGCTTCAACGCCAACGACGCCATCAACTTCTATTTCGAATTTTCCGGCCAGCCCGCGCCCAATACGCCCGTTACGATTACCGGCGGCACGGGAGCCTACGCGGGCGCCAGCGGATCGTTAACCCTCAACATTACCGGCGGCTCCATGAGCGCTCCCACCGTCACGTTCACGGGCAACATCAATGTGCCGGCCGCGGGATCCCCGATCATCACCAGCGTCAAGACCGTGTTTCAGACGGTTTACGCGAACAACGTGCCCACCGGCCTGTCTGCAAATTCCTGGCTCCAGATCAATGGCACCAACCTGGTTCCCGCCGGCACTCCCGCGGCCGGAGCCATCTGGAGCACTGCTCCATCCTTCGCAATGAACGAGCTGCCGACTGTCCTCGGACCGATTACGGTGAATGTCAGCGGCCCCAACGCTTATATCTACTTTTATTGCAGCGCTGCCACCGACCCCGCATGCCCCCAGGACCAGATCAACGTTCTGACGCAGCCCGGCGCCGTCGCTTTGGCCCCGGCGCTTGCCGACCGCGCCAACAATGTCGATCCGCAAAGATACGCCCAGGTCACGGTGACCAACGGAACCGGTAACACCAGCGCTCCGTTCCTGGTGCCCGCGCAGGTGGTCACTCCGTCGTTCCTCCTGTTCGATACGGCAGGGCACGTCATCGCGACGCATTCCGACAACAGCCTGCTCGGCCCTTCGAACCTGTATCCCGGTTCGTCGACGCCTGCTAAGCCCGGCGAGCCGATCGTGGTTTACGGCGTGGGCTTCGGCTTGCCCACCTCGGGTGTCACCACCGGCTCAGCCACTCAATCCGGAACCCTTCCTCAAATTCCCGAGTGCTGGATTGGAACTACGCAAACGCCCGTGACGGCCGCCGTCCTCGTATCCCCGGGCT
Organism: Bryobacteraceae bacterium; assembly: GCA_030044325.1. GTDB lineage: Bacteria > Acidobacteriota > Terriglobia > Bryobacterales > Bryobacteraceae > Palsa-187. The sequence goes on along the minus strand of JASHWA010000514.1, from coordinate 2,499 downwards.
TGTACGCGCTAGGCATGAACGTCCCTCAAAATGCGCCCAGCGGCGACAACCTGATCGCCTGCCTGTATAACCCAAATTCGCCCCCCACCCACGGATCTGCCGGCGTTCCGACCCAGGCAGGCAACCTGATCGCGGTGCAGTAGCTTGCCGAGTCGTCCCGTCAGGGGCACGTTATGGTTTACTGATCGGGCTTATAAATCTCAACCGGGGACGGCTCCGATTCCGCTCCGCGGCAGCACACCGACAAAAAATAATCGCCCGGCGCCATCCATGCGGGCAGCATCGCGTTGATCTGGCGATACCCGTTCTCATCCGGTTCGCCCAAAAATACCGCCGGTAAATCCGCGCCGTCCAGCCTCAGCGCGAGCTCCGCTCTTGAAACATCCGCCGGCAGCCTCCGCGCCCACACCGAAACGCAGCTTTCCTTCCCGCTGCGCACGCGATTGTACTCGTATGTCTTTCCATCCGTAATTCCCGCAATCTCGATCTCGGTCAAACGAGCCGCGTTCGAAATCCTCCGCTCGGCGCGCGTCAGATCGATGGGAATCCGCGCCGGCCTGCTGAACGGACTGCCCCCCGCCGCGACCGTCACGTCGAACCATCCGTGCGAAAGCCCCGGCGCAAGCTTGGCCACCGCGTGCCATCCGCTGGGGCTGACATTCGAAACCCCCGCGGGCCTGCATGCATAGGGACCCACCTGCAAATAGACGTTGTCGCAATTCAAACCCGTGTGCGGCGTGTTGAACCAGACGCTGAAATAATGATCGCGATCGCTGCGGAACGTATGATCGCGCGTCCACGCATTTTCCACGCAGACGATCTCCGGCGCTTCGCCCGATCGGGGGATCTGTGGCCATTTGCGATACGCGACCACCACGCCGCGCGTGTCGTGGACGCCGATCAGCCGCGGATTCACAAACCCCGCCGTCCGCACCATCGCCAGCAGACATGAAGTGTTCGGCGCGCACCAGTTGTCGTACTGGCCGCCCAGTTCGGTGGTCTCATAGAATTCGAGAATCGGCCGGTCCCCGGGACGCGCCGGCTCATCGATCACCAGCGTGTCCATGCACAGCATATCCGTCGACAACGCGCACAGCCGTTCGAGCGCGAGCAGCGGATGCTTCAGATGATACAGGACGCCGAAAAACAGAACGATATCGAAATAGCCCACTTGCTCCGGAGTCAAATAACAAACGTCTTCGACTAAATACTCGGCTTTCGAATCGAGCAGCTTTTTCGCCTCAAAAAAAGTCTCCTGCCGCGCCGAATCAACCGCCAGCACCTGGGCCCCTCGCCGCTCCATCTCGAAGGTGAACCAGCCGTCCCACGCGCCGATATCGAGCACGCGTTTTCCGGTGAGATCCGCGGGCAAAGGAAATCGTCCGATGCGCGTGCGCAACTGCTCGAGAGTCAGCAGGCCCGGAATCACGCGGCCATCGGGAAGCTCGATCGAGTGGTACCAGCCGAGCTCCTTCAGCTTTCCGATCAGGCGCGAGATCTCTTCGTGGGTCTCGGTCGTGTAGGCGCGATGCATCTTTTCACACGTTAGCATTTAGCCGCCGACGCGCGCCGATCTGGTCGAAACACATGTCGGTCTGCACGCATCCGCATCCTTTTTTTGGAATCCGAATTGCGTTCTTCAGTGAGCGTGAAACAGACACCCATCGCGATCGCGCTCCTTTCCCTCGGTTTTCTTCCGGCATTTGCTGAAAATTCCCGAATCTCTCTCCCTCTTTTCTTTTTTCGAAACGCTGGCGTGACCAATTCGGAAATCAGTTTCATTGTGGAAACACCCGAGCTCCGCGCCGGCTTTCGGTCCGATTCCGTGTCTTTCCAGATTCGCGGCTCCCAGACGACGCTTCGCTTCACCGGCGCGAACCCCGCAGCCCGAATCGAAGCAGTGGAGCCGCTCCCCGGGAAGGTCAACGTCTTCACCGGTTCAACGAGGCGCACCGGAATCGCAACCTACGCGCGCATTCGCTATCGCGATCTCTATCCCGGGATCGATCTCACTTACAGCGGCACGGGACGGCGCCTGAAATCGGAGTTTTTGGTCGCCCCCGGCGCCGACCCCACGAAAATCCGGCTCGAATACGAATCTCGCGATCGCGTGTCGATCGCCGAGAACGGCGACCTGATCGTCCAGGCGGGCGGCGCTGAGCTGCGCGAAGACGCTCCCACGATTTTGCAGGATGGCCGGCGCATCCAGGGACGCTATCGGCTGCTCGACGCGCACACCGCGGGATTTGAAATCGGCGCCTACGACCCCGGCAAGACGCTGGTCATCGACCCCGCCTTGACCTACAGCACCTATCTGGGAGGAACGGGGATGGGCGATATCACCGGGGTTGCCCTGGATAGCTCGGATAATTTGTACGTCACCGGATGGACGGAAGCATTGAATTTTCCGATCGCCGGCGCATATCAATCCAGCAACGCGGGCAGCGTCAACGCGATCGTGGCCAAGCTGAATTCGGCGGGAACATCGCTCACGTATGC
>JASHWA010000513.1 GCA_030044325.1 Bryobacteraceae bacterium | reverse complement strand
TTGCAAGTGGAACGGCTCGACGGAAACGTACGTTCCCTTCAGCGCCCGTTTAAACAGGCTCCAGAAATTTTCCATGCCGTTCGCGTGGACCGCGCCTTTGATGTACCTTTCCGCGTGATCCACGAAATCATGAATGAAACCGTCGTCAGGCAGGCCGCGATACGATTTCAGCGCGTCAGTGTAGATGCGCGATCCATATTCAACGTGCTTTTTGATCTCGCCGCGCAGCTCGCCCTTCTTCGGAGTGCCGACGACTTTCACGCGAGCCTTTTTCGTGTTGCGGTCGAGCAGGCCAAACACAATCGCCTTGCCGTATCCGCCGCGTCCCAGCTCTCCCTCGGCCAATTTGCGCGTCCGCTTGTCGAGGTGCATGAACTCAGCTTTTCCGCCGACGTACGTTTCGTCGGCCTCGACTTCCCCCGACAGCTTCTCCAACAATCCGTTTTGCGTGGCGAGCCGGACGCGGTGAAGCACATGCCACGCCGATTTTTGGGAGATGCCCAGACCGCGACCGATTTCGTAACTGCTGATGCCGTTCTTGCAGTTCACTAGAAGCCACATCGCACACAGCCACTTGTCGAGCGGCAGCGGCGAGTCCTCGAAGATCGTCCCAACCTTCACCGAAAACTGTTTGCGCGGGTGTTTCGATTTGCATTCCCACACTTGCCGTGTCGCGAGGAATCGAACATCGCTAGATCCACACGTCGGGCAAACGACACCATTCGGCCAGCGCCGCGCCATAATGTATTCACGGCAGCGGTCGGGATCGGAGAAGTACTGGACCGCCTCTTGAAGTGTTTTCGGTTCGGCTTCCATGCTTCAATAATAACTCAATCTCAGTACTGAGTCAAGTTAGTTATTGCCCAAATGAGCGGCCGGCAAATCAGCTCGCGGCCGCTTCTAAACCTCTCAGCTTCGCCGCGAGGGTGGTTCGCTTCAACCCCAGCATTTCCGCCGCGGCCGTCTTGTTTCCACCCGCGCGCCGCATGGCCTGTTCTAAAAGATTGCGCTCGATCGCGCCGACGGTCCGTTCGAAATCCATCCCGCTTTGCGGAAGCTCCGCAGGCGCCGAAACATCGGTCAATTCGAAATCCGGCGGATACAAGATCTCCCGATCGCCGCTCAATGCCACGGCGCGCTCCACCGCATTCTCAAGCTGCCGGACGTTCCCCGGCCACGGATGCGCGCATAGATACTCGACCGTTTCCGCCGCCAGTGTTCGCAAAGAAATCTCCTCCTGGCGGCAGATTTTTTCGAGGAAGTGCGCGGCGAGCAGCGCAACATCCTCCAACCGCTCGCGCAGCGGAGGGGTCGAGATCGGCACCACGTTCAGACGGTAATAAAGGTCCTGCCGAAATTTTCTTTCCTGAACGCGCGAGATCAAGTCGACGTTGGTCGCCGCGATCAGACGCACATCCACGCGCACCGTTTCCGAGCTGCCCAGCCGCTGAAACTCGCGCTCCTGCAAAACGCGCAGCAGCTTCGACTGGGTGTCCAGCGGGAGATCGCCGATTTCATCCAGAAACAGCGTCCCGCGATGCGCCTGCTCGAATCGTCCCATGCGCGGACCCGTCGCGCCGGTGAATGCTCCGCGCACGTGGCCGAACAGTTCGGCTTCGATCAGCGTCTCCGGCAGCGCGTTGCAGTTGACGGTCACCATCGGCTGGTGCCAGCGCGGGCTCGACGCGTGAATCGCGCGCGCGATCATCTCTTTCCCCGTTCCGGTTTCTCCCGTGATGAGCACCGTCGCTCGGCGCGGCCCCACCAGCCCGATGATCTTTTCGATGCGCCGCATCGCCGCGCTGGAACCGACCAAAAAGTACTCGTGCGCCAAAATTTTGTCTCCGCAAAATGGATCGTCGCGTCGCTCCCGATGGACTATCGGGCAAAGGAGTACCCCGGTGACGGCAACTGGGATATAAGGCTTCTCACCGATATCGAATTCTCCATGAGCGATTTACACTTAAGGCACCGATGGAAAAGTGCCGGGATTGCAATTCGATTTTGAAAAAAGAGGAGACCGTCTGCTACGCGTGCGGTTCGCCCGTAGAGCGTAAGGATGGCAAACTCGGATTTGCCGGATATCTGCTTAAGACCGTCACTTTCATGATGTACGGTTCGGCCGCCCTGACCGCGGCGTCGCTGTTTGTGAGCTTCACCCCGCCCTTCGCCAAATGCGGAATCGCCACACTAATCCTGGGCATCGTCAAGAGTTCTGCCGACCAGATGGTAGACCGGAAGAAGAGCTGACTCGCGTTTCCCCGCAATAAATATTGAAGCGCTCGGCCCGCACAAAACCGGCGAGTGTCATCCCATAGCGCAGCGCCGCCTCGACCGCCAGGCTCGAGGGTGCGCCGACCGCCGCGACAATCGCGATCCCCGCCATTAACGCCTTTTGAATCAATTCGAAACTGGCGCGCCCGCTGAGCATCAACACGTGCCGGTCGAGCGGAACGGCGCGCTTCAAAAACGCAGCGCCGATGAGCTTATCGAGCGCGTTGTGCCGTCCAACATCTTCTTTTAAATCAAGTAATTGACCTGTGAGATCGAAAATCGCCGCGGCGTGCAGACCTCCCGTGCGGTCGAAAACCGATTGGCGCGCGCGCAAGGCCTCGGGCAGCTTCGGAATCAGGCTTTCGTCGACGCGCGGCTGATCGCGGTCGAGCAGCGGGCAGCCGATCGATTCCAGCGCCTGAATCGAGGCTCTCCCACAGATTCCGCAGCTCGAGCTCAGGTAAAAATGACGCTCCAGGCGATCGAGATCCGTCGCGGCGTCACAGCGAATCTCAACGCGATTACCTGTGTTTTCAATAACTTGCGGTGGCTCGCGAAGGATGCCCTCGGTGAACAGAAAGCCTGCGGCAAGCTCGGGATCGTGGCCCGGCGTCCGCATCGTGATGGCCACATTTCGCCCGTTTACAACGATTTCGAGCGGCTCCTCGACCGCCACCAGATCCTGTTCGGCCGCGGCCGGTTCGCCCTCGACGATTTTGCGGATCGGAACGCTTAGGATGCTTCGGTTCACTCGGATAGCGCCTCTAGTATAGCCCGCCCCTTTGTGCCATACTGTAGTTGGCTTATGTTTGATGGACTGTTTCAGCCGATGCATTTGCTCATCATCCTGGCTGTGGGTGTGCTCGTTTTGGGACCGAAAAAAATTCCGGAACTCGGCAAGGGATTGGGTGAAGGCATTCGGGGATTCAAAGACGCGTTGAAGAGCGCCAGCGAATCCACCAACGACGTCGAAAAGAAGTAGCTCCCCGCATCTGGTTTCCTGTCGCCACCGCGGCGCAATACGTGTGAGAATTTTCGCTCTTACACGCTACTACCTTCGTGAGTGCGCGATCCTCTTCTTGCCCCGCTGATTGCGGTTGCCGGCGGCATTCTGCTCGCGCGGCTGTTTCCCTTCTCGATCTTCGAAGCCGCGTGGCCCGTCGCCGCGTTTCTCGCGCTTTCCTTGATCGGACTGCGGCGTGTGAACGTTCTTCTCGCGCTGGTTTTCTTAGGCGTTCTCACCGCGGCCTGGCATCGACAGGGACCACCCCCTGAAATCGACGCATCGTCGCGCGAAATTCTGGTCGCGGACGGATGCGTGGTCGAGCCGGCGGTCTTTTCGCCCGACCGCGAGCAGTTCACGCTCGAGCTCGATCGCGCGGCCCGCGCGCGCGTCAGCCTCTCGCTGCGCGAGGGCGATACGCCGCAACAGCTCGACTACGGCGAGCGCGTCGAAATCGAAGCCAAGTTCCGCCGCCCGCACAACTACAACAATCCCGGATCGTTCGACAACGCGGCGTACCTGGCGCGCCAGAATATTTACTGGACGGCGTCGATGAGCGCCGGCTCGCAGGCGAGGATTCTCCCCGGCCGTTGCGGATCGCGCTTCATGGCGATGGTTTTCGCGCTGCGCGTGGCCGCGCTCGAGCGCATCGAGCGGCTGTACGGCGAAGACACGTATTCCACCGGGATGATGGAAGCCATTCTCATCGGCGAGACGTCCAAGCTCGAAAAAATCTGGACCCAGGATTTCCGCCGCACCGGAACCTTTCACGCGCTGGTGATCGCGGGCATGCACGTAACCGTGCTCGCGGGCGTGCTGCTGTTCCTGCTGCGAATGTGCATGCTCCCCGAATTCGCTGCGCTGGCGATCACGGCGCAGGCGGCGTGGCTTTACGCGCTGGTTACCGGCTTTTCCGCTCCGGTGGTGCGCGCGGCCGGCGGATTCAGTCTGTACCTGGCCGCACGATTCCTGTTCCGCCGCGGGCGCGTGATGAATCTGCTCGCCGCGGTCGCCCTGGCTTACCTGCTGTCGGATCCCGAGGAGCTTTTTGACGCGAGCTTCCAATTATCGTTCTTGTGCGTGGCGGCGATCGGCGCGCTGGCTGCGCCGCTGCTCCAGGCGACTTCGCTGCCGCTCTCGCGCGGCACGCGCGATATCGCCAACGTCGATATCGACCCGCATCTGGCGCCACGCACCGCCCAGTTTCGCGTGGAGATGCGGCTGGCGGCCGAGGCGATCGCCCTGTGGATTCGCGCGCCCGCGCGCGTGGTGCTCGAAGCGCTGAATCTCGGCGCCAGATTCGCCTTTTTCGCGTTCGAAATGGCGCTGGTTTCTACCGTCGTGCAGATCGGCCTGGCGCTGCCGATGTCGGAATATTTTCATCGCGTCTCCTTTACCGGATTGACCGCGAATCTGGCCGTCGTGCCGCTGCTCAATTGCGTGGTTCCCATCGGTTTTATCGCGATTTTTTCGGGCTGGAAATGGACCGCCTCTGTCGCGGCGCAGTTATTAAAGTGGGCCGCCTCGATCGCCGCCTGGCACGCGCGTCTCGAACCGGCCTGGCGCGTGGCGGACCCGCCGCTGTGGATCGCGCTCGGATTGGTGGCATCCTTGATCGCGATGGCGCTGGTCATGCATCGCCCGATCGCCCGATGGCCCGCGCTCGCCGCGGTCCTGGGATTTTTCGCGCTGCTTCTGTGGCATCCCACGCGCGCCGATGTCCGCCCGGGAACCCTGGAGCTGACGGCCATCGACGTGGGCCAGGGCGACAGTCTCCTGGTGGTTTTTCCCGACCGGAAAATCATGATCGTGGACGGCGGCGGCGTGCTTCAGTTCGGCCGCGCGCATCACTCCAGCCTGGATATGGGCGAGGACGTGGTTTCGCCCTATCTGTGGTCGCGCGGAATCGTGCGCGTGGACGTGATCGCGGTGACGCACGGGCACGAGGATCATTCCGGCGGAATCGCGTCGCTCATCGGAAATTTTCATCCGCGCGAGCTGTGGACCGGCGCAAAGCCGCTTCAAAAAGTGCTCGACGCCGCGCGGCGCAGCCGCGTGCCGGTAATCGAAAAGCACGCGGGCGCGCCCTTCGATTTCGGCGGCGCTCGAATCGAGGTGATTTCGCCGCCGGGCGATTACGTGGCCGGGCGCGATCCGGGAAACAACGATTCGCTGGGGATGCGCATCAGCTTCGGCCGGCGGAGTTTTCTGTTGACCGGCGACATGGAATCGCCCATGGAGCGCCGCGCGCTCGCCGGCGGGTACGCGTTGCACGCCGACGTGCTCAAGGTGGGCCATCACGGATCGAAAACCTCGACGACCCAACCCTTCCTCGATTCGGTGGCGCCGTCGATCGCGATGATTTCGGCGGGATTTGAAAATTCCTTCGGCCATCCGCATCGCGACGTGCTGGCCCGGCTGGCGCGCGAGCACGCCGCGATTCTGCGCACGGATGTGGATGGTCTGCTCACGGTGAGAACCGACGGCAGCCACATTTCGATGGACACCATGCTGTGGCGCGGAGCATCCAGTTGGTGGCAGGGCGAGCGCGGTTTCAACTGGGAGCTGGCCGAAGGGTTTTAGATTTCAGACAGCTCTTTCGCCGAGCTGTAACGAGACGCATTTGAACCTGTAGCAATTCGAGGTGTAAACTGGAAGGGTCAGGTGGAGGTGGGTCTTCTCGAGTAGCCTGCTCCCCAGCAGCCGGTTTACAGTTCTACCTGCCGGCGCGCGCAGCGCCGCAGATATCGCGCGGGACGCTGCGAAGAAGTTTCTGCGCGCGCTGACCAACTCGATTTTCCCGGACGAGTGCCGC
>JASHWA010000512.1 GCA_030044325.1 Bryobacteraceae bacterium | reverse complement strand
ACAAACGGCATGATGGTGACGTTTTCGCTCAATTGATAGACGAACGCCCCCGCGGCGTGCGCCGCCGCCGTGCTCCCATGCGACCCGCGGGTCACCGAGTAAACCGCGCCTGCCACCGCCGTCACCTGCAAAATCTCCGCATCGATCTGAATCAGCGACCCCACCGTGGCTGGCCCCGCTGCGTTCAGCGTGATGGTCGCATCCGTCGACGCGGCAGCGCTCGCCAACGTAAACGCGGATGGGCTATTCAACTCATCCCAGTAAAATAACGTCAGAGTTCCGGCCGAAATCGTATGTGTATTTGTCAAATCGGTAAACGACACTCCGATTAATTCGACCGTCCCTTGTCCGCCCAATTGCAGTCCGAACACCGGAGCCGGCGGAACGCCCGAATCCACCCCTCCGCCCGCCGCCCCGCCGATTTGCCACGGGGTCATCGGATTCAGATTCATCGGGCTTTCCTGGTTCAGGGCGTTCGCCGACCTCCCCGACACCTGCACCGTCAACCCGGCTTGATTCGGCACTTCAATCTGCGCCGGACTCGTCGCGCTCGACCCGCCGAAATTCCACGTCGAATCGGCAACCACGAAATAGCTGGTCGAATCGGGCGTCACCATCCACGCCTGCGCGACGGTCAGTGTCGTCGCCGTGTTGGAAATCACCGCCAACTCCTGCATGGCGCCCGTCCCACGCGTGATCCGCACCACCGCGCCCGCGAAATCGTTCGCCAGCATCCCCAGCGTGCTGTTGCCGATCGTGGTCGCCGAAAAAATATTCGCGACCACCTCCGGCTGCAACTCCTCGCGCCAGTAAAAATTCGCGTGATCGTAGTTTTCATCCGGCGGACCGATCAACTGCGCCGTCAAACCGCTGTCCGTATAACTCGCCGCCACCGCTGAATTCTGTGTAATTAACAATAATTCCGAGGGATTCGGTCCGCGATATACATTAAATCCCGCCGTGCCGCTTGAGAAACTCAAATCCGAAAGCGACACCTCGTTCGTATTTGTCCCGGCTGGAATCGAAGCCGGAATCGTGAACGATAACCCGCTTTCTCCGCCGTTCCCGTCAAGCGCGCTCACCGCGTAATACAAGGTCTGCCCGCCTGCGATGGTCCCGCCGGTTGGGCTCACGGAGGCGTCCAAACTCACCAGCGGAATCGAAACCCCGGTCGCCACCGGACTCGCCGGCGGCGTAAACGCGACGCTCAATTCCACGTCAAACGACCCGTCGCTCGACTCGACTGTCGTCTCCGTGATCCCGAACTGATCGATTCCGTTCGCATCGATCACCGCCCCAACCAGCGGCAGCGGAATCCCCGTCCCCGCTCCCGGCTGCCTCCGCGTCCCGGTTCCGGCCGAACCCGTCGAGGAATACCACGCGTCGTCATGCCATTGCGCCGTCACTTGCAGCGTCTGATAATTCCGCCCCGGCGAGACCTTCACCACCCGGAACGGCTGCCTTTCCAGCCCTTCCTTTATATAGGTGATCGTGATGATGTCCCCGGGCGTCAGCCCGATCCCTTTCACCGTCGTCTCGAAGTCGATGTACTGATACCCCTCGATCGCTTTATTGAGCGCCAGCGACAAAACCCGCGTAGCCTGATCGAAATTCGGAATCCCCAGCGCCGCATACGCCGCCGTCACTTGCCGCTGCGTCAGCAAAGCATCATCCACGTCGACGAGCGCCAAGCTGTCCTGCTGATAATCGTTGAACTCGTCCTGAAACTCGATCGTCAGCCGGTTCGGCGTCAGCGCCGTCAATTGCGCCCATAACCGGATCGCAGCCGAGCCGTCCGCGTTCCTCGCCAATCCCGAAAAATCCGCCGACCCGTCGCTGAACTCATACGCCGGCCAGCCGCCATTCAGCGTCTCCGTGCTGTTGGACCCATCCGGCATCGTCGGCTGTTGTGCCGCAATCGTATTCTCCACCACCAATTGCAGCAACCCTCCGTCGCCATAAGTCAGAATCAGCGCCGAACCATTCTTAATGCCCTTCGCGATCTCCGCTCCGCTATACGAATCCGTAATCACCAGGTTGCACTCGTACAGCGAGGCCGCCACCGGATTCCCGTTCAGGTCCGTCGTCTCGATCGCCGTCGCGCACGTCGCTGCTCCCGCGGCGAAACTCGGCAAATCGATCTCGGTGGTCGACCATCCGCATCGCCGCAGCACATCCAGCAAAACCCACGCCGGATTATTCGAAAACGACGCCCCTAGTGAGTTCCCGCTCGAATCGAACTGCTCGAGCAGCAACCCATTGATCAACACCTGAATCACCGGCAGCGATTGCCCGTTGCTGATCTCGTTCGGCACCACCACCGCCATCATCGCCATGCTGCCGTACGGATCCCCCAGTGGATTCCCCGACGGATCGGTGAAATTCGGGTCGAACGCCCCGTTGCGCGTCCCCGCTGTCACCAGTTGCCACCACCCCGTGCCCGTCATGTTCACGCCGCTCTGCGCCTCGGGAATTTCGATTCCGTTCACGATCACCGTGATCACGCCGTCGATCTCGCCCATCCCCAGCAGCACTTCCATCCGCGTCAGGTTCCCGTCGTTCCGCGCGAAAACAATCGGGGGCTGATACCACGCCGTCCCGTACACGAGCGGCACTGAATCGTTATACACCGCCAGGTTGTCGATCTCCGGCGATAACTGCGTGCCCTGCTCGCCGAACGCCCGCACCATGATCTGCGGCGGAACAAATTCCAACCCTCCGAAGCGAGCCGTCGTATTTCCGTTTGCGTCCGTCGAAAACATCCCGCGCGCCACGCACGAAGAACGCGTGTAATCGCACGACGTGTACGCCGCACCCGAATTCAAATTTCCCACCCCGCCCGCAACGTCCGGCGAATATCCGCATTTATACAGCGGCGAGTAACTTCCCGCCGTTCCACCCGTCAGCGCTTCCTGCCTCTGCGATAAATCGCCCGGAAAAATCCACGGGCATCGCCGCAGAATCTGCACCTCTGGCAAAACGATTCTCTGCAAGCTCAGCCGATTGTTGAAGGACACCCGCAGCGCCGATTCCGTTATCTGATCCGGCGGATTCGCCGTCCCCATGAACACCACGCGGCTCTCGGATGCGGCAGTACCCGTCGTCAGATCGAAAAACACGAACGATACGGTTACCTGCGAGCCTTTGAATCCCACCTCGCGCTCGATCTGCGAATAATACGAATCCGCATTGGCCAGCGTCACGGAAATTTTCGCCGCCCCATCCAGCCCGTCGCTCGATCCCATCTGCAATTCGAACAGATTGGTTTTGACCAGGCGCGCCAGGTACACGTTCCCGTTAAACGTGACCCCGTGCGTGCTCCAATGCTCCACCACGCCCGAGCTCAGCGTGCAATCGAACAAAAACAGCGGCGTGGACGGCGCTTCCTGCTCTTTCCATTGATCGATCGTCGGCATTCTCTCTCAACCCTCCGTGTCCACGATCGCAATCACCGCGTCGAACACATCCGTGCCCTGCGCCGTCACCGTAAGCTGGTCCGTGCCGAATCGCGCCTTCAAGAAAACTCCACCCCTCGTCGTCGTCATCTTGTAGTCCGATGCCGCAAGCTGTGCCTCCGCCTGCATCCCGAATAAATTCACGCTCGCCCCCGCTGCCAGTTGCGCGCCGAACGTCACCGACGTCGCCGTCGTCCCCAAGTTCGTCGAAAACGAAATCCGCGACCACCCCGGGCCCAACGCAAACGTCTGCTGCGCGCCGCCCATCGTCAGCGTTACACTCGACCCTCCCGCGGATTGCGCCCACACGCTCAAGCAGTAATGAAAATTCGCCGGAACGGCCAGCGTCTGCGTGATCCCCTCGCTCGCCTCGCCCGCATTCACCGCCGCAGTCGCCCGCGTCGTCCCGAATGGATCCGTCACCCCTGGCGTCAACTGAATCAGCGCGCCATTGGTCCACGCCGTCGCCGAAAAATCCTCGCTCTGCGCCAGCAGATTTCCGGTAGGATCCAAAAACGTAAAGGTCTGCCACATCCCCGACGTCGCCACAAACAACGCCTGAATCGCGTTCCACTCGTCGAGCGTTATCCCCGACGCATGCAATTCCCACTGATTCGCCGCCGCATCCGGGTCCGCGAAAATCACTGTGCTCCCATCACCCAGCGTGTTCACCACCGTCCGCTGAATCGAAGTCCTCTTCACCGGATACAACGCCGACGCCCCCGTAATAAGCTGCGGAAAAACCAGCATCAATCTCTCCTGGTTCCTGAATCCTGGTTCCTGGATCCTGAAGAACTCCCCGCCTGACGAATCACCACCTGCCCCTTCCCATTCCCCACACCCGCAAACGTCAAGTCCAATTCATCGGAATCGAACATGCACGTCACCATCGACCCGCTAAACGGATCCGTAAACGAAAACGTCCCCGCCCGGCCGCCCTCACTCACAAAAAACGCCTGCAACGCGGTTAACTCCGATTCGTCCAGCAATTCCAGCCGGATTACCCATCGCTTGAGCGCCGCCGCATACCACGGAAACCTCTGCTCGCTCCCGTCCAGAAACCGCACCACCGTCGTCGAAAAATTCTGCTGCAAATCCGACGGATACTGCGCCACCGCACCCGTCTTCAGCGTCGGAAACGTCGCCACGCTACACCGCCCGGATCACGTCGTTCAACGTCGTCGATTCGAGCATCGCCTGCCGGACCGCCTGCGCGATATCGTTGCTGTGATCCAAGAACGACTGGCTGTCCATCGCCTGCACCTGCACCGTAATCTGTGTTGTCGAAGAAGTCGACGCCGGCTGCGGCCGCGGCAACCCTCCATCCGCCGTGTCCACTCCAAACACCCCCGATTGCGACGCGCTGATCCCCGCCGTCGCCGACACCGAAGGAGGCATCACATACGGAACCAGCGACGTCGTTTGCTGCTCACCACCACCGCCGCCGAACAAGCTCACCAGCCCCGCAATGAGCGGGCTCAGTCCCAGCCCGAACCCCAGCACGCTCTCGATCGCGCTCCCCACGCCCCCCGCCGTCGATCCCGAACCGCTCGACTTCGAGCTCGTATTCGCCGTCAGCGCCTGCGTGTTCTCCTGCTCCGTCTCCAGCTGCTGCTGATTAATCGATTGCAACTGCTGCAACTGCTCGGTCAGCGACGTAAGCTGCTCCGTTAGCGCGCTCGTCGATGCCGACCCTCCCGGCGCTCCGCTCGTCGCCGTCGTGCCCAGCACTGTCTGCACCTCACTCACCGGATTGCTGGCCATCTCTCCACTCCCTTTCGAGAATCAACACGGCATCCGCATCGCGCGCCGTCCAGTCCCACAATTCCCCGCCCCCCGCAAACTTCGCCGAAAACTTCCATGTCAGGAATCTCTCGATCCACTCGAGACTCTGCGCCGACACTGCCGACTTCGGACACTCATCCGTCGACGCCCGTCCCCGCGCCCAAACTATCCTTCGTTCGCCCCGCCGCGACTCCGGTAAAAATCCGCACCGCCGCCGCTCCTCCAGTCCGCGTCTCCTGCACTCGTCGCATCGCCACGCGGCCTGGTTCGACTGCTGAAAATGGAATGCGACAATCAGTTTTTTCGTTCGTCTTCCGTCAACCCGCACTCGCGCTTGATCCGCTTCAAGGCTTCCGCTGCTAACTCAACCGGCCCGCTCTCGATCAGCGCCGCCCCAGTCGCCGCGGCCCCGTCGATCTCCAACCCCTCCACTCCAATCAATCCCCACTCGAGATACGCCCGATCGATCTCCGCCGCCATCACCGCCGCGTCCATCTTCTCCCGCGCATCTCCCGACGCGTCCATAAACTCCGCGCCCCGTCCGATCTCCCGAATCCGCCGCGCCAGCTCAATCCTTCTTCCGAAACTCACCCTCCGGATCCCGAACCGCACCCCGACGCACGTCTCCGAATCCACCCAAACTGTGCTCTCGTAAGAAAGAGAACCCGCGGAAAAAGGGGACTGTCCCCTGGCAGTCGATAAACGCGCAACCGTCGGCGCCGGCGGCGGACTGTCCCCTTTTTCCACCCGTCCGGAATCCCGGCCCTTTTCGTCCCCGTATCTCTCACCCGACCGCGACATAAA
>JASHWA010000511.1 GCA_030044325.1 Bryobacteraceae bacterium | reverse complement strand
ATCAGCTCAGCCTCGTGGGCCGGCCACCACTTCTCCATTGCGTGCGCGGCGATCGGAAGAAGCAAAAGGAGCGCCGTGATGCCGGTGAGGATTGCGCGCCGCACTTGCGATTATTCCTCGGTGGGCGCTTCCTCTTCCGCCTTCTTGGCTTCCTTCCGCGCGTGCTCGAACAAAAAATTCAGCGTTTTTTCCGTGCGAATGGACCCCGCGATCCGCCCGATCGCGCCCTCTTTTTGCAGCTTCGCCCGCGTCACCGCGACTGCTTCCCGCTGCTGCCGCGCGATACGCTGGACCTCTTTATCGACCTCATCCTGCGTCGCGCCGATCGCTTCCCGCTCGCCGATCTTGTCGAGCAGCAGCGAAGCTTTGACGTCGCGCAGCGCTTTATCTTTCTGCGTCTCGCGAACCTTGTTCCAGTCGAGCTTGATGGTCTTCGGATCGATTCCCTGCGCGGCCAGCGCGCGTAGCTGATTTTCGACGTTGATCTCGATCTGGCGCTCCACATACGCGTTGGGCACCGCGAAATCGTGCATGTCCACCAGCTTGTCGATGATCTGGGCCTTGGCGTCTTCCTGGGCGCGACGCTCGCGCTCGTTCAGAATCGCCTTGCGAATCGCCTCGCGCAATTCGTCCAACGTCTGATAATCGCCCAGGTCCTTGGCGAATTCGTCGTTCAATTCGGGCAGTTCCTTGCGCCGCACCGCTTTCACCGTCGCTCGGAAACGCACCGTCTTGCCGGCCAGGTTCTTGCGCTCGTAATCCTCGGGATAAGTCACGTCGAAATCGCGCGATTCCTCCGGCGATACCCCGCGCAGATTTTCGCTGAACGCGGCGAGCGTCGCCTCGTCGCCGATCTTGAGCGTCACTTCGTCCTGCGAAATCTTGGGCTGCACGCCCGATAAACTTTCCAGCGCGACCATGGCGTAATCGCCGTCGGCGAGCGGCCGCGGCTCCTCATTCACGTATTCGGCCTTCTGCTCGCGCAGCCCTTCCACGCGCTGGTTGATGTGTTCCTCGCTCGCTTCCGGTTCCGAATACGTCACCAGGATGCCGCGATACTCTCCCAGATCGAACTTGGGCGCGACCTCGAATTCCGCCTTGAACTTGAGCGGCTCGCCCGCATGAAAATGCACGTCCGAAATATCCGGCCGCCCGACGACTTCGAGATGCTCCTTATCCACCGCCGCGCGAAACGCCTTCGGCACCAGCTTTTCGAGCACGTCCTGGCGGATGTCGCCGGCGAATTTCGATTTCACCAGCGACACCGGCGCGTGCCCCGGCCGGAATCCCGGCAGCCTTACTTTTTTCTGGATTTCGGCGACCACGCGCTCGGTCTCCTGCTCGACTTCGGGCAGGGACACCGAAATTTCAAGCGAGTGTTTTACGCCTTCGACTAACGCCACGGTCCTCTAGGTTCCTTCGGTCTTTGCTTTCTATGTGCCTTCGGCCCAACCGGCGAGATACTCTTCCTGCTCCGGCGTGAGCCGGTCGATCGCCACGCCCATTGACTCCAGCTTCATCTTGGCCACTTGCTGGTCGAGCTCTTCGGGCACCGCGTAAACCTTGTTTTCAAGCGTCGCGTGATGCTTCACCATGTAGTCGGCCGAAAGCGCCTGGTTGGCGAAGCTCATGTCCATCACCGAAGCCGGATGACCTTCGGCCGCGGCCAGATTGATCAGCCGTCCCTCGCCGAGCACGTAAATCCGCCGCCCGTCGCGCAGGGCGAATTCCTCGACAAAGGCGCGCGTCTCGCGCCGGCTGGACGCCATCGCGCCGAGCGTCTCGAGATCGATTTCGACGTTGAAATGTCCCGAATTGCACAGAATCGCGCCGCTCTTGAGTTTCTCGAAATGATCGCGCGCGATCACGTTCTTGTTGCCCGTGACAGTGACGAAGACGTCGCCGATCGCCGCGGCTTCGTGCATGCTCATCACGCGGAAGCCGTCCATGATCGCTTCGATCGCCTTGGTCGGATCGATTTCGGTGACGATCACGTTCGCGCCCATCCCGCGCGCCCGCATCGCGACGCCGCGCCCGCACCATCCGTAGCCCGCCACCACCAGCGTCATCCCGGCCAGCAGCACGTTGGTCGCGCGAATGATCCCGTCGAGCGTCGATTGCCCCGTCCCGTATCGATTGTCAAAAAGATGCTTGGTCAGCGCGTCATTCACCGCGATGATGGGATACCCGAGCACCTTTTCCCGGGCCATCGCGCGCAGCCGGATCACGCCCGTGGTGGTCTCTTCCGTCCCGCCCAGGATGTCCTTCAGCTGCTCCTTGCGCTTGGAGTGCAGCGCGCTGACCACGTCCGCGCCGTCGTCCATGGTGATCTGCGGATTGTGATCGAGCGCCGCATTGATGTGCCGATAATACTGCTCGTTCGATTCCCCTTTGATGGCAAACGTCGGAATCCCGTATTCGCGCACCAAAGCGGCAGCGACGTCGTCTTGTGTGGAAAGCGGATTCGAGGCGCACAGCGCGATCGACGCGCCGCCGTCGCGCAGCGTGATCATCAGGTTCGCGGTTTCACTGGTCACGTGCAGGCAAGCCGCCACGCGAATTCCGGCCAAAGGCTGGTTCTTGATAAATTGCTTGCGGATCGCGGCGAGCACGGGCATCGATTGCCCGGCCCACTCGATCCGGCGCCTGCCGACATCGGCCAGCGCGAGATCCTTCACATCACAGGGAACGGTCGCAGTTGCATTCATATTTATACTCCGATTCGAATGAGCGCATTTCTTTGGATTTCGGTAGGCCGCGCGTCGAAACGCGCGGGCCGATTTCGATATACCGACGAAACCATCGATTTCAGATTCGCGCCGCGGCCGCGGGCTGCGCGGCTTCTTTCAATTCCGCCGCCTTGTCCGTCGCTTCCCAGGTGAACGTGTCTTCGGTCCGCCCGAAATGCCCGAACGCCGCCGTTTTCCGGTACACCGGACGCCGCAGCCTCAAATGCTCGATCATGCCTTTGGGCGTGAGCGAAAAATGCGAGCGGATCAGCTCCACCAGCCGCTCATCTTCCACCGCGCCCGTGCCGAACGTGTTCACCATCACCGAAACCGGCTCCGCCACGCCGATCGCGTAAGCGAGCTGCACTTCGCAGCGCCGCGCCAGTCCCGCGCCGACGATATTTTTGGCGATATAGCGGGCCATATAACAGGCGGATCGGTCCACCTTGGTCGGATCCTTGCCTGAAAATGCTCCGCCGCCGTGCCGGCCCATCCCGCCGTAGGTATCGACGATGATTTTTCGCCCGGTGAGCCCGGTGTCGCCATGCGGTCCGCCGATCACGAAACGGCCGGTCGGATTAATGTGATATTTGGTCGCGGAGTCGATCATATTTCCGGGTAAAACCGGATCGATAATGTGCTTTTTCACTTCCGCGCGCAGGGTTTCGGTGGTCACATCGTCATCATGCTGGGTGGAAACGACCACCGCATCGATGCGCGCAGGCCGGCCGTCGCCGTATTCGATGCTCACCTGGCTCTTTCCATCCGGGCGCAGGAAATCGAGCCGTCCAGCCCGCCGCACCTCGCTCAACTGGCGGACCAGCTTGTGCGCCAGCATGATGGGCATGGGCATCAGCTCCGGCGTTTCATCGCAGGCGTAGCCGAACATCAATCCCTGGTCTCCCGCGCCGCCGGTATCCACGCCCATGGCGATGTCCGGCGACTGGCTCTGGATGGTGTTCAGCACCCCGCAGGTCTTCGAATCGAAGCCCATCTCCGCGTCCGTGTATCCAATCTCGTGAATCACACTCCGCGCGAGTTTCGG
>JASHWA010000510.1 GCA_030044325.1 Bryobacteraceae bacterium | reverse complement strand
ATCCAGCCAGATTTCGCCCGCGTGCACCTTGCGGATGCTCTTGACAATCAGGTCCGGCGCGGTCTGCTTCAGCACGATCCCGCTGCATCCCAGCTTCATCGCCTGCACGAACTCGTTCTTGTCCTCCGACGCCGTCAGGACGATCACGCGCGTGTGTTTGTTGGACTGCTGCAGCGCCTGCAACGCCGAAAGGCCGTCCAGATTGGGCATGCGCAGGTCGAGCAGCAGCACGTCGGGATTGAGGTCCTGCACCTTTTCGAGCACCTCGCGCCCGTCGCCCGCCTCGCCGACGATCTCGAAATCATCCTCGAGCAGCAACAGTTTCTTGAGACCGTCGCGCACGATCGGATGGTCGTCCGCAATGAGGATGCGCACCGTTGCCTTCTTTTTTTCGCTTCCCTCCGCCGTTCCGTTGAGTGGGGCTGCCATAATTTGCATACGCTCCAGTTCCTTCTGCCTGAAACCTGTCCCGATGATAAGCGGTTCTAGTACTTTGCACAATTGAGACGCCCCTTACGGTTCAGCGCGATAGTTCACCTAATTCGCTGCTAAGGTCGCCTTAGTTCGGTGCCGTGAATGGGACGGTTTGTGCCTGCGGCTAACTCTCAAATGCAGAATCAAGGCGTGAAGTATGAGCTTCGGAGACGCCCTCCCGGACCCCTGAAGAGTATCCCAAACTGTTCGGAAAACACAGGATAACACAATCGGCGCGCGTGGGTTTGCTAGCATGAAGCGATTTGAGCTTCGATGCTGTCATCGCGGGCGCCGGCCCTGCCGGGTTGTCCGCAGCCGAAACCATCGCGCGCCGCGGCCGGACGGTACTGGTTCTCGAACAGAACCACGAAATCGGATCTCCCATCCGCACCAGCGGAGGAAGCTTCATCGCCGAACTGGAACGTCTGGGTATTCCAGCCGAGCTATACCACCCCATCCGGCGCGTCCGGTTTCTCGCGCCGAACAACGCCGCGCATTTCGATTACCCGCAGCCGACGCTGTGCGTGATCGACGTCCGCCGGGTCTTTCAATTTCTCGCCGAACGCGCCATCCGCGCGGGCGCACGAATCCGCCTCGCCACCGCGGTGGAGGGTCCGGTTCTCGAAAATGGCCGCGTCACCGGCGTCCGCACGCGCGCGGAATCGATCGAGGCTCGCGTAGTGATCGACGCTACCGGCTACCGGTCGACTGTGCTGAAACAGGCCGGCCTCGACCCCGGCTTCGCTCGATTCGGAGCCGGCGCTGAATACGACCTGTTCGCTCCCTTCTGCGACCAGAATGAAGCCGTGCTGATCGTCGGCGGCGCCGCGCCGTCCGGTTACGCCTGGGTATTTCCCTGGGGGCGTGGCCGCGTGCGCGTGGGAGTCGGCATTATCCATCCGGATCATCGCGGGCAGCCCGAAAAATTCCTGGATCGCCTCATCGACGACCTGCCGCGCCTGGGCGTGGATCTTCGCGGCGCGCAAGCGGTAGAAAAACACGCCGGCCTGATTCCTTCCGAGCGATTCGCGCGGCGTTTCTCGGGCGACGGGATTCTGGGCGCCGGCGACGCGGCCGGCCACGCCTCATCGCTCGTCGGCGAAGGAATCCGCTGGGCGATGTATGCCGGAAAAATGGCGGGCGAAACGGTCGCCGATGCGCTCGATCGCAACGACGTTTCACGCGCCGCTTTAAGCGCATTTGAAAAAAAATGGCGCAGGAAATTCGGTCTGAACTTGAGCCTCGCCCATCGCATCAACCAGCGGATCGCGCGCTGGGACGATGAAAAATGGGATCGCCGCACGGAAATTCTAAAGAAACTGTCGCCGGAACAGTTTGCCGAAGCGTTGAAAACGAATCTGACCGGCGTGTGGCGAGCCGGGAAGTGGGGACCGGGCGCTGGGAAATAGCCAATCCCCACTTCCCGTACAATATTTCCATCTATGCTCACTCGCCTGCTTCCGTTCCTTCTGCCTTCGGCCCTCTTCGCCGCCGATTGCGAAGCGCTGGCCCATCTCTCCCTTCCCGATACCACGCTAACCGCGAAAACCGTTGCGGCCGGATCGTTCACGCTGCCCAACGGTCAACAGCTCAAGAATCTTCCCGAGTTTTGCGAAGTCCACGGCGTATCGAAACCCTCCGCGTCTTCGAATATCAACTTCGAAGTGTGGCTGCCGGCGTCCAACTGGAACGGCAAACTCGAAGGACTCGGAAATGGAGGCCTGGCCGGCACCATCAGCTTCGGCCCGATGGCGCGGGCGCTCGAAAACGGTTACGCGGCCGCCAGTACGGACACCGGACACACCGCGCAAGAGCCCAAAACCTGGCTCGCGGATCGCGACCGCCTGGTCGACTACAGCTATCGCGGCCTGCATCTGACCACCGAGTACGCCAAATCAATCATCCACGCCTATTATTCCGAGCCGGCCAAGGAAGCCTATTACCTGGGCTGCTCCAAGGGCGGCCAGCAGGGACTCATGGAAGCGCAGCGCTTCCCCGCCGATTACGACGGCATCGTCGCCGGCGACGCGGCCAACTATTGGACGCGCCAGATGGCCAGCGAACTATGGGACGGAATCGCCACCGGCTCGCCGGAAACGAATCTCCCGCAGGCGAAGCTGGAGCTGTTGCAGAAGGCTACGCTGGCGGCCTGCGACGCGCTCGATGGGGTGGCCGACGGAATCGTCAGCGATCCCACGCGCTGCCGCTTCGATCCCCGGAAACTTCAGTGCAAGGGCGCCGACGCGGCGGATTGCCTGACTGCGGCACAGGTCGAAGCGGTCGAAAAAATCTACAGCGGCCCGGTCAATCCCCGCACCAAACAGAAGCTCTATCCCGGCATGTATCCCGGCGGCGAACTGGGCTGGGGACGCGCCGGCGGCCAGATGGTGATCAATCGCACGGACCGCTCCGGCGTCAGCTCCAACGACTTCTGGTCGTTCGCGTTCTTTAAAGAACCCGCATGGCAGTTCCGCGGCTTCGATTTCGATCGCGACCTGAGCGCGGCCGAAGAACAGCTCGCGCCCGTCACCAACGCGACCGATGCCAATCTGGAGCCGTTTCGCAAGCTCGGCCACAAGCTGCTGTACTATCACGGCGCCGCCGATCCGCTGATTCCGGCGCAGAACGGCATCGATTATTTCGAAAGCGTGGTCAAGGCGCAAAAAGGCCGCGAGCGAACCGAGCAGTTCTTCCGCGTATTCCTGGTCCCCGGCCTGTACCATTGCTCCGGCGGCCCGGGCCCCACGGCATTCGGCGGGTCGACGGCCGCACCGGTCAACGACGCGGATCACGATGTCACTGCGGCCGTCGCAAAATGGGTGGAACAAGGCGTCGCACCGGATCGCATCGTCGCGACGAAATACAACGCGTCCAAAGAAATCGAGCTCCAGCGCCCGCTATGCGCTTATCCGCTGGTCGCGCGCTATAAAGGATCGGGAGATCCCACAGACGCCGCAAACTTCACCTGCGCGAAATAGAGCCGCGGAAAAACGTCGCCTCAGCCGTGCGAGCGCGCTTCGGCGTGATGCCGGACATCCACGCCTTTGACCAGAAACATCACGTCCTCGGCGATGTTGGTGGAATGATCCGCGATGCGCTCTAAATTTCGCGTGACCGCCAGCAGATCCAGCGCGGCTTTGATATTCTGGGGATCTTTTTCCATGAAGCTCACCAGTTCGTGATAACACGCCGTGCGCATGTTATCCACGGCGTCGTCCGAGGCGAGCACGCTGCGCGCCAGCTCCGCGTCGCGCGTGACGAACGCGTCGAGCGCCTTACGCACCATGGATTGCACCAGCCCGGCGATGTGCGGAATATCGATCATCGGCTTGATCACCGGCTCTTCCATCAGCGAGCGCGCCCGTTGCGCGATGTTCACCGCCAGGTCCCCCATGCGCTCCAGATCGGTGTTGATCTTGAGCGCCGCCACGATCAGGCGCAGATCCGCGGCCATGGGCTGCTGCAAGGCCAGCAGGTTGACGGCGAACTCGTCCACTTCGATTTCGATCTCATTGATGCGCGCCTCGTTGCGAAACACCTCGTCCGCCGCGCTGCGGTCCTTGTGGATGACGGCGCTCACGCTGCGCTGGATGGCCGCTTCGACCAGCGAACTCATCTCCAGCAGCTTGGTTTTCAGCTGTTCCAGTTCCTCGACAAAATGACGCACGTTTGACCCTCGCTCATCCGAATCTTCCTGTGATGTAATCCTCGGTTTCCTTCTTGGCCGGCGTCTTGAAGATCACCGGTGTGGTATCGAATTCGATGAGCCGGCCGAGCAGGAAAAAACCGGTGTAATCGGCCACGCGCGCCGCCTGCTGCATGTTGTGCGTGACGATCACGATGGTGCAGCTGTCCTTGAGCTGGAAAATCAGGTCCTCGATTTTGGCCGTGGCGATGGGATCGAGCGCCGAGCACGGCTCGTCGAGCAGCAGCACCTCGGGGTTCACCGCGAGAGCGCGCGCGATGCACAACCGCTGCTGCTGGCCGCCCGAAAGACCATACGCGGATTGATGCAGCTTGTCCTTCACTTCATCCCACAAGGCCGCGCGGCGCAGGCTGTGCTCCACGGCTTCGCGGAGCTGGGCGCGCCTCAAGGAGCTGTTGATCCTCAAGCCGTAGGCGACGTTGTCGAAAATCGACTTGGGGAACGGGTTCGATTTCTGAAAAACCATCCCCACCCGGCGGCGGACATCGTTCACGTCCAGGCGGAAAATGTTTTCTCCATCCAGCCGGATTTCGCCTTGCACCCGGCTGTGGCGAACGGTTTCGTTCATGCGGTTCAGCGTTCTCAAGAACGTCGATTTTCCGCAGCCTGAAGGCCCGATAAACGCCGTCACGCGCTTCTCGAAAACCTCCATGGAAATTGCGTGCAGCGCTTTGAAGGAGCCGTAGTAGAAATCGAGCGAATGCGCGCTCAGCTTGGACGGCGCTGCACCCGCGGTATGGGATTCCGAGCTGCTCGGCACGCCGATATTGGGTAGAGTGCTCATGGGATCGCCGGATTTCGGATCGATTTTTGGAGAGACCTGCATTTTATCACCTGGTTGACCGTCAGCCGGATTCGCTCAACGCAACGCCGGACCCTTCTGCGCCAGAATGATGCGCGAAAGAATGTTGACGCCCAGCACCATCGCCAGCAGCACGAATCCGGCCGACCACGCCTGTTGGTGCCAGTCGTCGTAAGGAGAGATCGCGTAAGTGTAAATCATCACCGGAAGCGACGCGGCGGGCTGCTCCCAGCCCGGGCTCCAGTACCGGTTGCCGAACGCGGTAAACAGCAAGGGCGCGGTTTCGCCCGCCACACGCGCCAGATTGAGCATGATTCCGGTGATGAGCCCCGCCTTGGCCGCCGGGATCACCACGCTCCAGATGGCGCGCGACTTCGAGGCGCCCAGCGCCATCGAGCCCTCGCGCAGCGCGAGCGGAACATTCCTCAAGAATTCCTCCGAGCTGCGGATGGCGATGGGAATCATCATAATTCCTAGCGCCAGCCCTCCCGCAAGCGTGGAAAAATGTTTTTGCGGCAGCACGATCACCGTGAACGCGAAAATGCCCATCACGATCGACGGCACGCCGTTGAGCAGATCGGTGACATAGCGGACCAGGAAGGAAAATCCTCCCCCGCCGAATTCCGCCAGGTACACGCCGCCCAGAAATCCGATCGGCACGCCGACAAAAGTGGCCACCAGCAGAAGCTTCGCGCTGCCGAGAATCGCGTTGGCCATTCCGCCGCCGGTTTCGCCCACCGGAGTGGGCAGCTTGGTGAAGAAATTCCAATTGAGACTGCGCGCGCCGTGAACGAACAGGTAACCGAGAATGAAAACCAGGATGCCGGCGGCGAAGATGGTGCAGATGCCGGTGAGCGTCAGCATGATCGCGTTCACGGACTTGCGGCGGATGCGGTTCCATGGCGGGTTGCGGGCCATGCTCGGCGACATCAGGAAGTTCCTTTCTTTTCGGTGCTCATCACCAGCAGCCGCGCCGCGCCGTTCACCAGAATGGTGACGCCGAACAGCACCAGCCCCAGCTCGATCAGCGCGCCCTGGTACAGATCGCCCGTGGCTTCGGCGAATTCGTTGGCGATCACCGCGGCGATCGAGTAGCCGGGCGCCATCAGCGAATGCGCGATCTTGGGATCGTTGCCGACCACCATGGTGACTGCCATGGTCTCGCCCATGGCGCGCGCCAGCGCCAGAAAAATCGATCCGGCGATACCCTTGCGCGCGTAGGGGACTACTACTTTCCAGGTGGTCTCCCAGCGCGTCGCGCCCAGCGCCAGCGCGCCCTCGCGCTGATCGTTGGGAACGCTCAAAATCACCTCGCGCGAAATCGAGATGATGAACGGCAGAATCATGATCGCCAGCACCACTCCCGCGGTGAACAGGCTCACGCCGTAGAACGGGCCGGAAAAGATCGGAATCCAGCTCAGCTTATCCTGTACCGGGGGTACGATCTGCTGCAAAATCGGGATCATCACGAAAATTCCCAGCAGCCCGATGATCACGCTGGGAACGGCGGCCAGCAGCTCGATCAGGAAGCTGAGAGAAGAAGACAGCAGCGGCGGCGCGAGCTCCGCCAGGAAGATCGCCGCGCCTACCCCGAGCGGAATTCCGATGATCATGGCGAGCGCAGTGGTCACCAGCGTTCCGTAAATGAAGGGGAGCGCGCCGAAGGTCCCGCTCACCGGGTCCCACGTTGTGCTGATAAGAAACGACCATCCGAAGGCGTGCCGGGAGATCGCGCTCTTCCGGTACAGCTCGAAAACCAGAACGGCCGTCACCAAAATGACGGTAAGAGCGGACAGGAAAGTTACCGCGATGGCGATCTCGTCCCCGGCACGCAGGCGCTTCCAGAAAGCCGCCGCGGCCCCGCCTGAAGCGGGAGGCGTGTCGATAGCTGATGGGAGCGCGGACATCTACATTATTTTCGCGATGGCTTTTTCTTCTTTAGCGACCACCGTTTTCGGCAGCGGCGCGTAATCGAGAGCGGAGGCCATGGTTTGGCCGGTGGTCAACATCCAGTGTAGGAAATCTACGATCGCCTTCTTCCTAGCCGGATCCGCGATTTTGTTGGGAACCAGCAGCCAGGTAAATGTAGAGATCGGATAAGCCGCCTTGCCCGGAGCGTCCGTGATGGAGACGCGGAAATCAGCAGGCATGTCTTTCACCGACCCCGCCGCCGCGGTCACGCCTTCCAGGCTCGCCGCCAGGAACTGGCCGGCCGCATTCTTGACCTTGCCGTATGTCATCTTATTCTGCACGGCGTAAATCAGCTCCACGTAGCCGAGCGTGTTGTTCACCTGCTTGACTTGTCCGGAAACGCCTTCGTTGCCCTTACCGCCGAGTCCCACCGGCCAGTTGACCGAAGTGCCGCGGCCGACTTTCGTCTCCCACTCCTTGCTGATTTTTGACAGATAGTCCGTCCAGCAGTAGGTTGTCCCGCTGCCCTCGGAGCGGTGAACGACAACAATCGGCGCGTTCGGGAGGTTCACCCCTGGATTCGGGCCCGCGATGGCGGGATCATTCCACTTCGTGATCTTGCCCAGAAAAATCCCCGCCAGCGCTTCGGGGGTAAAGTTGAGCTGCGCGGTCACGCCTCTGATGTTATACACGGGAACATCCGCGCCAAGCACGGTCGGAAAATGCAGAATATCTGAGCCGCGTTTTGCCTTAAACTCCTGGATCTGTTTATCGTTCATCGGACCATCGCTTGCGCCGAAGTCGACCGTTCCGGCGGTGATCTGCTGGATTCCGCCTCCGGATCCTATGGATTGATAGTTGAAGGAGATATTGGGAAATTTCTTGTGATACTCGTCAAACCACTTGGAATAAATGGGATACGGGAATGTCGCTCCCGCTCCGTTGATGAGGAGTTGCTGCGCGAGGGCTGCGCTCGCGCAGCCCGCCGCCAGAAGAACCGCCAGGACCCGATGCACGCGAGAAGTCACGGTTGTCTCCAAGAAACTATTTAATCAGTGTTTTGTTACAGTTCGATTAATGACCGATGGCCTAATGCCCAATGGTGGGCGCAGACCCCGGCAAAGTGTAGCGGAGATCGAAGAATCCCATGCTCAAATGCGCGTTGTCGGGTGCGCCGGCCGCCGCAAGCCACGGATTCCTCTGGACATACGAGTATTGGAAGATGAGATTCACGGCGCCCCATTTGGGATCCTTCATCAGAGTTATGTTGGATCCTAAAGTGAATTCCTGTTCTGCGCGATTCTGGCCGTCGCTCGACAACATCCCATATCCGACCTTGGTGCCGCCGTTGATATCGGTATCCTGCGGGATGTAGACACCGCCATAATAGGCAAACAACAGCGCCTTTCCGGCGGTAGCTTCAAAACCGCCAACTCCCGAGGCCGAGTGCATCAGCGAGATGGTCCCGTTATTGCGGATCATGAAATCGGGCGCCTGTCCGAAAACATACCGGCCCGCGCCGTCGCTCCAGAATGAGTTCACGATCAGGCGGAAATTCTTCGCCACTGCCGCGTTCAGGTTGGCTTCGCCGCCGCCGCCGAAGGCCGTGCTGGTGGCGAACGGAGTCAGAGTGGACACGCCGGTAGGATTGGCGATTTTGTCCGCCACGCCGATCCCCACCAGCTCGAAATGCAGACGGCTGCTGGGGTCGAACGCGAGTTTCGCGATCAGGTCCGGCATCAGCGCCGGCGCGCTGATCACGCTGCTGCCGTTGTTGAGCTCGGCTCCGGCCTGCGCTGAGAAGGCCGACGGAAGCGTCACGGCGCTGCCGCCGTTGCCGCCGCCGATATACGGCTCGGAGTTTTCAAGCGCGAAGCCGAAGGCGACCTTATTGTTCGGATGGAATCCGAAGCGGTAGCTGCCCACGCGGCTCCAGACCAGGCCGAGTTGGTAGTTCACGTCCATGTCCTGCGAATAGAAGACGTCGCCAGGCAGGGGGGAAATCCCTCTGCGGTTGGGCGTCGCGAGGCTCCACGACTGGCCGGCCAGGAATTCGAACTTGCCCTTGGTCAAATCCACCCAGTACAACCGCATGCGGAACACGTAGGGATTGCTCGAAACCGCGAGTCCGCCGTTGGGAGGGTTGCCGAGCTGGCCCAAAAAGTCAGACTCCCAGTAGCCCAGGATGTTCCAGCCGTGATAGGCGGCGTCGAACCGCGCGCCGATACGCGAGTTCTGAATGCTCAGCCGCGTCTCCGAGAGCGCGCCGGTCTGCGCGTTGCCATAGGGAATGCTGCCGAAGTTGGTTCCGATGCCCGAACCCGGGTTGGTGGACCGGCTCACCAGCGTCATATCCATAAATCCGACAGGTGTGATGTAGGTGTCGCCGATCTTCAACTGGAGCGGCGACGTTTCACCCGCCTGCGGCACAGGAGTCGTGATCGCCGGTGGCAGCGCAGAAGTGGGCGAAGGAGGGGGAGGCGGCGGCAGCGCCGGAGTCGTGCTGGCGACCTCGCCTAAACTGGACCCGACCTCGTGCGTCGCGGCTCCCGGATGGATCGGCGCGGCGAGCGCATCGGCGGGCGCGGCTTTCTCGGCCGGCTTCGCGGCTTCCGAAGTTGCGGCAGTCTTCTGTTGGGCGCTCTGTTGCGTACTCAACGCTCGCCGCAATTCGTCGATCTGCCGCTGCTGGTCGAGCAGCATTTTCTTCAATTGCTCGATCTCGGATGGAGCGCCGACGGAATTCGTTTTCGCCGCTGTCGTGTCCGAACTGTCTGAGTTTGAATTCTGAGCGGCCACCGGCAGCGCCAGCGCCCCTAAACACGCCAGAATTGCCGCGGCGGACCACGGCTTGCGTATCCTCTTCGTCATCGATCCCAACTCCTTGGTTGTAGTTTGGAATTACCCTAAATCGTGGTGCGCAGACGGAGAGTATATGCGGGTGAAATGAGTGCGATGTGAACGCAACGTTACAGATCGATCAATAGCTCAGCTATTACTCGAAAGAGCGCGGTCGGCGGCTTGAAGCGACTCAAAACAAGGCAATAATCCGTCGCAATGGGTCACTTCGAACAGCGTGCGGATGCGGTCGGAGAGGCCCAGGATGCCGAATCCGCGACTGGTTCGCTGGCAAGAGGCGAACAGGCTGATCACGCTCCCCAAGCCGGCGGAATCCATGTAGGGGACCGAGGAGATATCCAGAATGACCGGGCGCGCATTTTCCTTGCGCGAGGCCTGCTGGAAATCGAACAGCGTTTTGAGCGTCAACGGCCCGGTAAGTTTCATCAGGCAGGCCCCTTGGGGGCTGTCGAGCAGTTCGATTTTCAAATCTTCCGATCGGCTGGGGGTCACGTAATCTACTTTACACAAAGAATCTGCGAGGAATCATGAATTTCTGGTTACGGTCTGTTCTTCGGAGCTGCCCGCGGGGATCAATGCGGCGGGAAGCAGCAGGGTGAATCTTGATCCGCGGCCCAGAACGCTATCGACCGTCACCGCCCCGTGCATCCGCTCCACCACGTGCTTGACGATCGACAATCCCAGCCCTGTCCCGCCCACCTGCCGCGACCGCGCTTTATCGACGCGATAGAAGCGCTCGAAAATGCGCGGCACATCTTCGGAAGGGATGCCGACGCCGGTATCGGCAATGGTGATGGCCACGCGGCCGGTGTCGCTCAGTTCAGCGCGCACGCGCACTTCGCCTCCCGGCCGGTTGAACTTGATCGCATTGGCCAGCAGATTCAAGACCGCCTGCTCCAGCCGCAGCCGCTTTCCGTTCACGTGCAGATCCTCCACGCGCTCGCGAATCAGCTTCACGTCGCGCTTCCTGGCCTCGGATGCGACCGTTTCGAGCACGCTCTCGAGCACGCCGCGAATCGAAATGCATTCCGGCTCCGGCGAATCCTGCCCCGATTCGAGCTCGGAAAGAATCAGCAGATCCTCGGAGATATTGGCGAGCCGCACGGCGTTGGAGCGGATGATTTCGACAAACTGCTGATTGTGGCTCTCGTCGTGAAGCGCGCCTTCGAGCAGCGTGTCCGCGTAGCCGATGATTCCGGACAGCGGCGTGCGGAGCTCGTGCGAAACGTTGGCGACAAAATCCTTGCGCACCTGCTCCAGCCGCTCCAGGTCGGTGACGTCGTGCAAAATGGCGATCGCGCCGCGCCCGGTGGGCATTTCGAGCGGCGTCGCGTGCACCTCGAAGGTGCGCGCGTTCAAAGTGGAAAGACGGAAGCGCTGTTTTTCCTCGTTGCCGGTCGCGAGCACGCGGCGCAGCAATTCGTGCAGGCCGGTATCGCGCACCAGCTCTAATAGGAAGCGCCCTTCCGAGCGCGTTCCGCGGAATTCGACGGCGCGCAAGAAGGCGGAATTGCAAAAAGTGACGCGCAGCTCCTGGTCGACCGCCAGAACGCCTTCCGTCATGCTCGAAAGAATTGCCGCGCGCCGCGCGGATTCGTAGCGCACATTATCGAGCAGTTTCTGCACTTCGATGGCAACGCCGCCGAGCGAACGTTCGAGCGATCCCATCTCGTCGCGCGACTCTTCGCTCGGCCGGTCCTTCGCCGCGCCGCCGGGAATGCTTTCTGCGAGTTTTTTCAGTCTGCGAACGCGCAGGCTGAGCGAGCGGGACACGAAAAAAGCGATCAGAAAGGCCAGCAAGAACGATCCCGCGGAGATGGCCAGGATACGCTCGCGCACCTGCCCTGCCCCCAGGTCTCCGGCCGAACGGGTGAGCGTGTAATCGACCGCCAGCAGAGTCGCCGCCAACAGCGCAAGCGCCATCAGCAGAAGGCGGCGAAACAGAACGCCAGTCACGCCACTCAGGGTAGCAGGAACACGCCGCTTTCGCCCAGTGCCCGGTGAGCTGGTTCATGCCGGCGGAATCCGCAGAAATTTCCGAACTTCACCTTCCAGAGCCGGCGTCGACGCGACCGCGCTCGCGCCGTAGATGGTCCGCACTCCGTCGAGATCGAAGAACACCGCGCCGGCCTCTTCGAGAATCACCTGGACCGCGGCCAGATCCCATGCGGCGACCTGCGGTTCCATCCAGATGTCCGCTTCTCCCGCGGCGACCATGATCGCGTCCGGAGTTCCACCCAGGCATCGATAGGCCCAGAACTGTTGCGCCCACTCAATCAGTCCCGGCGCGAACGGCCTCTGCGCGATCTTGTTCAGGCTGTTTACGCACAGCACGGCCTGGCGGGGGTCCCCGATCGAGGAAACGCGCAGAGGGCGGCCGTTGCGAAACGCTCCGCCGCCGCGCGAAGCCCACGCGGTCGCGCCGATCACCGGCAGGTGCGCGACGCCCGCGACCACTTCGCCCTCCTGCTCGAGGCCGATCAGCACGCTCCACAGGAAATTTCCGCGCACAAAGTCCCGAGTACCGTCAATGGGATCAATAATCCAGCGCCGCCCGCTGCGCGAGGGCTTTCGCGCGCCTTCTTCACCGAGCAGACCGTCGTCGGGGAATGCGTCCTCGAGAAGCGAACAGATGAGCTTTTCACCTTCCCGGTCGGCGATGGTCACGGGCGATTCGTCCGCTTTCTTTTCCGCGACGATGGGAGTGGCCTGATAGCGCAGCGCCAGTTCCGCCGCCCGTGCCGCGGCGTTGCGGGCGATCTCGAGCTCTTTTTCGAAGGGCATGTGAACTCAAAGCGTACCCGATTTCGCGGCACACACTCACCACCCACCCCCTTGCAAATCGTGGGATGATTGGAGTTGAGTTTTATCCCTACTCCCACGTTATTAGGGAGTAGGAAATTACTTGGCTTCGGATGTATGTTCGCGCCGTTAAAAAACCGCACGGGCTGGCCGATACTGCAAGTGAGGGCGCAT
Source organism: Bryobacteraceae bacterium (assembly GCA_030044325.1). Lineage (GTDB taxonomy): Bacteria > Acidobacteriota > Terriglobia > Bryobacterales > Bryobacteraceae > Palsa-187. Next base: position 1,524 of record JASHWA010000510.1, on the reverse strand, counting down.
CATCCTCACAAGAGAGCATGAAGATAAACGATCCCAATCTGAGTTCTCTCGCCTCCACCGGGGCACAGCAGACCGACCGGACCGCGCAGACCGCGCGCTCGTCTTCGACCCAGAGCACGAACGCGGCGGCACCGTCCGGTTCTGGCGACGACATCCATCTTTCGGAGCTGGTTCGCAGTTTGCGTTCGCTCGCGGCGGATTCGCCGGAGCGGCAGGCGCGTCTCGAACAGATCGCGCGGTCGTATGCCAGCGGCAGCTCTAAAGTGGATGCCGAGGGAACGGCCTCGAAGATCATCGATGACGCACTCCAATCTTAGAACCGCCCGAGAGCACGTTTTGAGGCTTCGCGCCGCGCTGGCGTCGCCCACGCCCGAAGCGATCGAGGAATGCCTCCCCGGCCTGGCGGAAGCGTCGGAATGTCTCGCGCGCGTTCCCCATCAGATCGCCGCGGGCGACCGCGATCTTGTGTTCGAACTCGACGCGCTCAAACGCGAGCTCGCCGGCGCGCGCCGCCTGATCGAGCGCGGAGCCTGGTTTTACCGCGGGTGGGCCAACGTGCTCGGCTCGGCCGCGGCAGGATACACCCCATCGGGCGAAGCGGCGGCCGCGCCGGCGTCCCGGACGATCTCGATTCAAGGCTAAAACATGGGAAGCATCACATCGGCATTGTTGAGTGCGGCGAATACGCTCACCGTTTACGGAAACGCCTTCGACGTCATCGAAAACAACATCTCCAACGCCAACACTCAGGGCTACGCGCGCCAGGACGTGAACCTGCAGCCGCTGCCGTTCGATCCCGACGGAGGACTTGCGGGCGGCGTGAGCTCGGGTCCGCTGATCAACTCTCGTGACGAATATCTGGACCAGGCGGTGCGCACCCAGCAGCAGCTTCTGGGCAGCGCGCAGCAGCAGTCCAACGATCTCAGCCAGATTCAGACGCTGTTTCCGGTGTCGTCGGCCACCGGCGGCCTGGCCAACGATCTGAGCAGTCTATTCAACAGCTTTTCGCAGTTGAGCGTGAGCCCCAACGACGAGCCGACGCGCCAGGCGGTGATCACCGCGGCGGGCGACGTGGCCAACGATATTCAATCCACCGCGAACGGAATCACACAGGTTTCCTCGAACATCGCCACGCAAACCGGCAGCGTGGTCTCGCAAATCAACCAGATCGCGAGCGAGATCGCGTCGATCAACCAGCAGTACGAGTCCAGTCCCGCGGCGAGCCAGGACGAAGGGCTCGACGCGCAGATGCACGCCGATCTCGAGAATCTGTCGCAGCTCGCCAATTTCACGTTGATTCCCAATGGCAACGGAACCTACAACGTCGCGCTCGGCGGGCAGACCATGCTGGTCGAAGGGAGCCAGGCGCAGCAGATTTCAGCCGACGACACCTCCGGCACCATCTCCATTCTCGATTCGCAGGGCAACGATATCACGTCCCAGATCACGCAAGGGCAGCTCGGCGCGATGATCCAGGAGCAGAACTCCATCCTTCCGGGCTACATGTCGAGCCTCAACACGTTC
>JASHWA010000509.1 GCA_030044325.1 Bryobacteraceae bacterium | reverse complement strand
GCGCCTCCTCCAGGTTCTTCAGCCGGGCCGGCTTGCCTTCGTAGAACCGGCGGTGAAGGATCTCCACCGCATCGCCGATCGGTTTCAGCGCCTTTACCTTCTTATCTGGCATAGTCAAGCCTCCTCATAAGTGTGCTCCGCTGGATTCGCCTCAAACCGCCTTTTACGTTCGACGGCCCGATCGATCTCTTTCGGCGGGACCACCTGCTCCTTCGCAAGACCGTGAGAGACCACCGCCGCTACCGCGCCGTGAAAGAAGTACAGGATCCGATGATGAACGCCTCCCAGGCTGGCGCGCAGTTCGTAGATGCCGTCTCGCAGGAAGTCCGCTTCGGGCCGACGCAGTTCGTGACCCATCTCGCGCAGGCGCTCCAACCGGAGGTAACACTTGTCCTGTACTTTCGCCGGTAACTTGTCGAACCACTCGATGAACGGGCATGATCCGTCTTCCTCCTGGTAGAAGGCGACTCTGGTCTTGGGCACTCGACTCCAGTTTATTCGCAATATTGCGAAAACGCAAGATGGCGGTCAGCGCTCCACGTGGGCATCGACCTTATATGGCCCTGATTGTTGTCTCCTTCGGAAGACAACAAATAGAGCGGCCCGCAACCGCGCGCGGGAAAGCACGCTACGGGCCGTCCGGTGCAGAGGAGCCACGTGGCGTCCACCGGAGTCCACGTCGCCTCTTGCTAAGTCTTTTGTTTTGCGCCAAACTGTCTGCAAGCGATTGATATTTCTTAAATGGCATGGAAGAGGTCGTGAGTTCGAATCTCACCAGGTCCACCAAGCACTCGATTACTCACGGGCGATCGCCGTCACATCTAGCGAGGGTCGGACGAGCGCGCGAGGCTCGATGGAGCGCCGGCGCGGTACAGCGTATCCGCCTGGCCGGAACGGATGGGAGTGAGTATCCAGCCCTCCTTCGCGAGGCGATCCTTGGTCCACTCCAGCCTCGGATCGTCAATGCAGTAAAGCAGGAAGCTGTGGTGCGACGACACGAATTGCCGGAAATCGTCCGCTTTGGACGGCACGCAGTTCCGCTCCGCCACCACGCAAAGTTCCGCCAGGAAAGCGGGCTGCCGCACAGCGTAGGGAACATCCGCCAGATAGTGCAGCCGCGCGCGGAGCGTTTCGGAGCCATACCACCAGATCGGCAGGTAGCTGAGAGCGCTGGCCACCACGATGGGCTCGGTTCCCTCCACGCGCTCCAGATTCACCAGCACCCGAGCCGAGTTCCCGACCCTCCGTCCGTTGACCACGGTCGATCCGCCGAAATCGACCCGCGCGGCTCCTGCCGCGACAAGCAGCGGTACACACAGGGCCGCGCAAACCGCCGCGCGCCGGGCGCCTCCGGCCTCGAACGCGAGCCATGCCGGCGCCAGGATGGCAGCCCCGATCGCGCTGCCGATCGCGTACCTCTCCTGGAAATAGCCGCTGGTCACGCGCGTAATCGCCATCATAATCACAACCAGAAGCGTCAGTCCCACGACCGCGGCCGTTTCGTGGATCGGCAATCCCCAGCGCTTCTCGCCGCCGCGCGGGATCGCCCACAGGACCGCGCACGCTATCACGGGAACCCACCATCCGATCACCCCGAAATACGAGACGACATCCGAGAGTTCCGGCTTTGCCCAGAAATTCGCCGACTGGCGAACGTAAACGCCTGTAAGTTGGTAGGTCACCCGGGCGAACGGAATCAATGTCAGCAACATCGTGAGTCCGGCGGCGCAAGCAAGGTACAGAGGCCAGTCCGGTTTCCTGCGCCGCACCAGTCGAACCGCTTCGCCGCACAGCAGGGGAGCGCCGACATGGAAGACCCCGTAGTAATGGCTCGACACCGCTCCCGCGACTCCGATGGCGACCCCCGCCAGCGCGGCCATCCGGCCACGCCCATCGGCCCCGACTGCCGCCTGCCAGGACACCAGCGCCAGGCCGGTAAAGCCGAGCAGCAGAGCGTACGGCCGCGCTTCGGACCCGAAGTAAACCGCGGGGCTGGTGCCGAGCGCCAACAGCGCGAACACAGCCGCCACCACCCCCAGCCTGCGGCGAACGAATAAGTACGCGGTCACCATCGCAAGCATGAATCCGCCCATGGACGGAATGCGGAGGGCGAGCTCCGTGTTGGGGACCAGCCGCAGCGACGCGCCCGCCAGCAGATAGATCAACGGCGGATTCCCGTCGCCATGAATACTCTGAACAATCTCCCGCACGCTGCCCTGGCGCGCGATATAGAACGTGAGCATCTCATCGAACCACATCGGGCGCATCGCCATTCGAAGAATCACAGCCAGCGTTGCGGCGAGCACTGCCGCGACCGTCAGCGCCTCGTGGCGCTCGATCCACCAAGCGAGCCGTTCCCCTACAGCATTCGCCCAGTCGCGCAACCGCCGGCTGGCGGCCCTCCCGTCCTGGTTTTCGCGCACATCCGCAACACCGCGGCCGCGCGCAAGCTGCACCGCGGGCGCGGCAGGTTCGTTTTCTAATCGAGGCATGGCTCTCCTTTCTAACCATCGGATTTTCAGCCGCGATGGATTAGCCCGCGTCGCCGCTCACCGCACCCGCTTGACGCGGGCCGCCGGCCGGTCCTAGGCTGATGACATGCTGGATCGACGATCGTTCTTGCTCACCACCGGCGCGGCCATGCTCAGTCCGGCGGCGGATTCACCGGCCGCCACGGTCCTTTACGGCGATCGCACGGTGAGCCTCGATAAGACTCGCCACGATGGCGACGACTTGTGGGTCCGCAAGGCCGATCTGCCGCGGATCAACGATTTCGAGGTCAAGCCGCAGGGCGCCTGCCGCGAGGATGTGTGTATTCCGCTTTCGAAAGGCCTGCTCAAGGGCGATTACTTCAATCTCAGCGCGTTCGCGCGCAAGACCCGCGAAGTAGTGCTCAAAGCCGACACGGCGGTGTACAGCTTCGGCGAAATTCCGGTGCTGCGCGGCGCGTTCTACAATTCGCGCATCGCGCCGGATTTCGCCGTTCCGGACCGCAAGGGAAAAGTGGTCCATTTGAGCGATTTCCGGGGCAAGAAAGTTCTCGTCATCACCTGGGCGAGTTGGTGAGGCTGCCGGCTCGATCTGCCAGGCTGGCAGAAAGTTTACCAGGAGCTCAAAGGAACGAATTTCGAGATCGTCGCCGCGGCGCAGGATACCGGAGGCGAAGCTGCGGCCGGCCAGTGGTACGATCGCGCCCAGGCGACGTACACGACGCTCGTCGACGCGCAGCATTCGATCAGCACCGCGTATCAGTTCATCAACGTGCCGATGGGAATCTGGGTGGACGAGCACGGCCGCGTAGTGCGGCCCGCCGAGCCCGCATGGACGAATGACTCGACCCTGAAATTCGGCCAGAAAAGCATCACCACGGAAGGAACGCTGTACCTCACCGCGCTGCGGGATTGGGTCGCGAATGGAGAAAACAGCAAGTTCGCGCTCTCCGATGAGGAATTCGCGCGCCGCGTCAAGCCGCGCTCCCAGGCCGAGATGGAAGCCGACGCAAGCTTTAAGCTCGCCGTATATTTCCATCAAAAAGGCGACATAGAGCGCGCTGAAAAATATTTCGCCCACGCGCAGGAGCTCAATCCCGAGGATTGGAACTATCATCGCCAGGATTGGAGCTTCACGCCGCAGGATGCGGGCAGGAAATGGCTCGACAAATTCAACAAATTCGACGAGCCGTACTACCCCAAGCTGGAGATGCCCGCGGAAACAAAAAAACCGTAAGGCAATCGGAAAACGGTTCGGCGACACATCAAGCGCGGAGGAACTGTTGGATTTCCGCGAGCGTCTCGGCGGGCGCGCTCTCCTGGAGCGAGTGGTTGCCGCCAAGACCCTTGCCGGCGACGTTGACGGCTTCGTCCTTCCAAATCGCCAGGACGTCGTACAAGCGGCCCATGGCGCCGTTGGCTGCCCACAGCGTCAACACGGGGCACTGAATCCTCCTGCCAGCCTTGATGTCGGCTGCGTCGATCTCCAGGTCGATCGAGGCGGAGGCGCGATAGTCTTCACACATGGCGTGAATCGTGAGCGGGTTGGTCATGGTGCGCAGGTATTCGCGCTGGACATCGCTACGGGCCCTGGCGAGCGCGGCATCATTGGCGGTCTTGAGTTCGTTTTCCGGACCGGGCGCCGGTCGCAGATAGTTGAACCAG
>JASHWA010000508.1 GCA_030044325.1 Bryobacteraceae bacterium | reverse complement strand
TCTGGCGCGGCCCGGGGCGGGGCGCAGCGAACCGATCGCGTTTCCGACTTACAGCCGGTCCTGGTTTGCGCGCGCGGCGCGAAGGGTCGCGCTGCCGTTCTGGCTGCTGCCGCTCACGCGAATTTTCGCGCACATTCGCGTTTCCGGACGCGAGAATCTGGCGTCGATCCACCGGCCGGTGATCTTCGCATCGAATCATCAGAGCTTTTTCGACGGACCGGTGATTCTCGCCGCGCTGCCGGCGCGCTTCCGCTATCGCGTGGCGACGGCGATGAGCAAGGAATTTTTCGACAAACATTTTTTCCCGGAACGCTTTTCGCGCCGTGAATGGTTCACCAATTCGCTCAACTACTACCTGGCGACATTTTTCTTCAACACGTTTCCTCTTCCGCAGCGTCACGCGGGAGCCGGCCAGACCATTCGCTATATCGGCGAGCTGATCGAACAAGGATGGTCGATCCTGATTTTTCCGGAAGGCGACCGCACCTATCATGGCGAGATCATGCCGTTCCAGCCCGGGGTCGGCATGATCGCTTCGCGCCTGGAAACGGCGGTGGTTCCGGTGCGCATCGTGGGCGTGGATCGCGTCCTGAATCGCACGGCGTGGTGGCCCAGAATGCATCGCGTGGAGGTGAAATTCGGCGCGCCGATGATGCTCGCCGGAGAAAATTTCGCCGGACTCGCCGGGCGCGTGGAGGAGGCGGTGAAGGCGCTGTAAGCAAGAGGAACAGGCGGGATGGGCGGCTCCCCCACAGCTTTTTGATCGCCATTCGGCACATGTGCGGAGGCGCACGCGCGCGGTACACTTCTAGTGAAACATCGTCCAAAGATCGAGGGATTTCTCCACGCGGAGGATCTCCCGCCGCACGAATGAGTCTTTCCGCGCCTTTTATTGAGCGACCGGTCGCCACCACGCTGCTGACGATCGCATTGGGGTTATCAGGCGGGGTGGCGTACAATTTCCTGCCGGTCGGACCGCTGCCGCAGGTCGATTTTCCCGCGCTGGCGGTGAGGGCGAGCCTTCCGGGCGCCAGCCCGGAAACGATGGCGTCCTCGGTGGCGACTCCGCTGGAACGCCAGTTCGGGCGCATCGCCGGGCTGAACGAAATGACCTCGTCGAGCACGCTCGGCTCGACCAATATCACGTTACAATTCGACCTCAATCGCGACATCAACGCGGCGGCGCGAGACGTTCAGGCGGGCATCAACGCGGCGCGCGCGCAGCTGCCGCGGAATCTGCCGTCGAATCCCACCTGGCGCATGCAGAATCCCGCCGATCCGCCGATTTTGCAGCTCGGCCTCACCTCCGACACGCTGACAATGGCGGAAATCTACGACGCCGCATCCACCATCCTGCAACAAAAGCTGTCGCAGGTCCGCGGAGTGGGGCAAGTGTTCGTGGGGGGCAGCTCGACTCCGGCGGTCCGCGTGGAAATCAATCCGACCCAGCTCAACAGCTTCGGCCTGAGTCTGGAAGACGTGCGCACCATGCTTGAAAACGCCAACGCGAACGCGCCCAAAGGCGGTTTCGGCGACGCCAACCAGCGCTGGATGTTGAGCACCACGGATCAATTGATGAAGGCCCGGGAGTACGCGCCGCTGGTGGTGGCGTATCGCAACGGCGGGGCGATCAGGCTTTCCGATATCGCCAGCCTCGACGATTCGGTTTCCGATTTGCGCAATCTCGGCATCGCCGACGGCAAGCCCGCGATCCTCGTGTACATCTTCCGCCAGCCGCAGGCGAACATCATCGACACGGTGGACCGCGTGAGAGAGGTGCTGCCGCAGATCACCGCCTCGATGCCCAAATCGATTCACGTCACGGTCCTGAACGACCGCACCGTCACCATCCGCGCCTCGGTTCGCGACGTGCAGCGCACCATGTCCATCTCGATGAGCCTGGTCATCCTGGTAGTCTTTCTTTTTCTCCGCAGCGCGCGAACCACACTGATTCCCGCGGTGGTGGTTCCGGTTTCGCTGGTGGGGACTTTCGGCGCTCTGTACCTGTTCGGCTACAGCATCGACAATCTCTCGCTGATGGCGCTGACCATTGCGACGGGATTCGTGGTGGACGACGCGATCGTAGTGATCGAAAATATCGCGCGCCACGTGGAAGCGGGGCTTTCGCCCATGCAGGCGGCGTTCAAAGGCGCGGGCGAGATCGGATTCACCGTGCTTTCGATCAGCATCTCGCTGATCGCCGTGTTCATCCCGATTTTGCTGATGGGCGGCATCGTGGGCCGCCTGTTCCGCGAATTCGCCATCGCGCTCAGCGTTTCCATCCTGCTTTCGCTGGCGATTTCGCTCACCACCACGCCCATGATGTGCGGGCGCCTGCTCCGTTCGCACGGCGAACAGGCGCATGGATTTTTCTATAACCTGAGCGAGCGCGGATTCAACCTGATGTTGCGCGGCTATGAACGGTCGCTCGGATGGGTGCTGGAAAATCAGCCTGTGACGCTGGCCGTGACCTTCGCCACGCTGGGCTTGAGCGTTTATTTGTACGTTCTCATTCCCAAGGGATTTTTTCCGCAGCAGGACACGGGGCGAATGGGCGGGCAGATTCTGTCCGACCAGGCGAGCTCGTTTCAGGCGATGAAGGAGCGCGTCAAGCGCGTCGTGCAGGTGGTCATGCAGGATCCCGCGGTCGATACCGTCAACGCCTACGTGGGCGGCGGCAACGGCTACAACAAAGCATTCATGCAGATCGCGCTCAAGCCGCTGCGGGAGCGCGGCCTCACCTCCGACCAGGTGATCGACCGCCTGCGCCCCAAGCTCGACCGGATTCCGGGCACTTCCACGTTTCTGCAATCGTTCCAGGACGTGCGCATCGGCGGGCGCAGCAGCGCGGCGCAGTTTCAATACACGCTGCAGAGCGACAACGTGCGCGATCTCAACTACTGGGCGCCGCTGGTTTATCAGAAATTGAAATCCATGCCCGAGCTTGCCGATGTGAACACGGATCAGCAGGACAAGGGGCTCGAAGAGAGCGTGGATATCGACCGCGCCACGGCCTCGCGCCTGGGAATTTCGCCCGAAAGCATCGACAACACGCTGTACGACGCGTTCGGCCAGCGCGAAGTGTCGGTGATGTACACGCAGCTCAACCAGTATTTTGTGGTGATGGAAGTGGAGCCGCAGTTCTGGCAGAATCCCGACGCGCTCGATTATCTGTACGTCGGCGGGAATAACGACACGCAGGTTCCCTTGAGCGCCTTCGCGCGATTCGCGCCGGACAACACTCCGCTCGCGGTGAATCACCAGGGGCAGTTCCCCTGCGTGACGATTTCTTTCAACCTGCCCACCGGAAGCTCGCTCTCCGACGCCGTCCCGATCATTGAAGGCGCGGAGCGCGAAATCGGCCTGCCCTCGAACGTCACCGGCAGTTTTCAAGGCACCGCGCAGGCCTACCAGGCGTCGCTTTCGAGCGAGCCGCTGCTGATCCTCACCGCATTGATCGCCGTGTACATCGTGCTCGGAGTGTTGTACGAAGATCTGATCCATCCCATCACGATTCTTTCGACGCTGCCTTCGGCGGGCGTCGGAGCGCTGGTGGCGCTGCTGTTCACGCACAACGAGCTGAATGTAATTTCGCTGATCGGAATCATTCTGCTGATCGGAATCGTGAAGAAGAACGCGATCATGATGATCGATTTCGCGATCCAGGCCGAGCGCGGCGACGGCCTGAGTCCGGAAGCCGCGATTTTCCGCGCGTGCCTGCTGCGGTTCCGGCCGATCACGATGACCACGATGGCGGCGATGCTGGGCGGATTGCCGATGGCGCTGGGGCATGGGGAAGGCGCGGAGCTGCGGCGCCCGCTGGGCATCGCCATCGTCGGCGGGTTGATGCTCAGCCAGCTTTTGACTTTGTACACGACTCCGGTGGTGTATCTGTATATGGATCGCCTGCGGTGGCGGCTGGCCGCGCTGCGACGCCGGCCGGTGGTCGCGCCAAGCGCGTCGAAAGCATACATCCGCGGCTGACTGCAACGGTACTCGCAGAGATCTTAGAGGCCGGCACTACCCGCGCCTTGACCCCGCCGGTCATCCGTCCGTAGAATCGTAAGCAGGGGCTCTGCATGACTCCGCGTGCGCGGGAAATTCTGCACGAAATCGTCGAGGCGTATATCGAAACCGGCGAACCGGTGGCCTCGCGCGCCATCTCGCAACGCCATCACGATCCCCTGAGCGCCGCGTCTATTCGCAACATCAT
>JASHWA010000507.1 GCA_030044325.1 Bryobacteraceae bacterium | reverse complement strand
ATTTATGCCCGCCATGGAAAGCGGATCGCCGATGACGTACATGTGGAAAGGCAAGCAATACATCGTCATCGCCGTCAGCGGCGGCGCGTACTCGGGAGAGTATCTGGCCTTTACGCTACCGGATTCGGAATTGGCGGCACCGCCCACGTCGGGCCAGCGTTAAGTCGCGCCGCACCTCGTCGAGGGGGGCGGCTTCCGCAGATTGTGCGTCTCAAGAGGGTCCGCTGCCGGTGTTGAGGGCGAGCGGAAGAAGGGGACAGTCCGCTGGCGGCGTGGACGGTTGCGAGTTTGCCGGCGCTAGGGGACAGTCCCCTTCTTCCGCAGATTGTGCGGCGTGTCGACACTCATCGGGCGACTGCTATTGCGGAGCCTCCGCGAATGAGTGACACCAGCTCCGCCGCCGCCTGTTTCATTTCGGTGGAATTGGCGGACAGCTCGCTGCCTGCCGCGGCGCCTTCTTCGGCCCCGGCGGCATTGGCTTCGGTGACTTTCTGCAGGTGCGCGATGGCTTTGGAGATCTGCTTCATTCCCGAGGCTTGCTCCTGGACTCCGGAGTTCACCTCGTCGATGAGCTTCTTGGCTTGCTCGGAATGCTCGCTGATGGTTCGCACAGCGTCTTCGACAGTCTTCAGATTGCGGTTGCCCTCGCCGGCGCGCGCCATGGACTCCTCGATCAGGCCGGCGGTCTCGCGGGCCGCCTCGGCGCTGCGCTGGGCCAGGTTGCGGACTTCGTCGGCCACCACGGCGAACCCCATGCCGGCTTCGCCCGCGCGCGCCGCTTCGACGGCGGCGTTCAAGGCCAGGATGTTGGTCTGAAACGCGATCTCGTCGATGACGCGGATGATTCTCGAAATCTTGCCGCTCGATTCCGTGATCCCCCGCATGGATCCGGTCATACCTTCCAGGGTCTTGGTGGCGGTTTGCACGCAGTCGTTGGTCTGGCCGACGCATTTGGCCGCGGCGAGCATGTTGGCGGCGGCGTGGCGAGTCATCCCCTCGAGCTCCTCGCCCGTGGCTGAGGTTTGCTGAAGAGCCGCGGCCTGATCGCTGGCGGAGCGGGCCAGCGCCTGGGAAGAAGTGGAAATCTGATTGGCAGAGCTGGCCACCTGCTCGGCGTGGCCGTCCATCGCCGCCGAAACGCGATTCAGCCCGCGGCCGGCGCGCCGCACCACCAGGAACACCATCGCGGCGCAACTCACCGCAAACACGGCGACGCAGGCCACCACCAATAAGACCATCCACGCCCGGCTGGCGCTATCCTGCCGTGACTTTTCAAGGTCCGCCTTCACCGACTGCGAATAGGCCGAAGCCAAAGAAACCATTTTTTCTCCAGCCGGCGTAATCTTGTCGGATACCAGGGTCTGAGCCACGTCGTACTTTTGAGCCTGCAAAGCGGCGCAAAGCTGATCGTTGATCTTGGCCCAGGCCTGGACGTTGGCCGCCATTTCCTGGACCGCGCCCTGGTTGGCGATGGCGAGAGGGGTGAGCTCGTCGAACTCCTTGCGAAGGTCGCCCAGCAATTCCGATGCACGCTGCTTATATTTGTCCGAACCGGCGAGATCCTGCGACATGAGGCGAAAAATGATGCCATTTTCGACGCGGAGCAGGTCGGCGGAGGAGTACTGAATGCGTCCGGCGAGCTCCACGCGGCGCGCATCCACCTGGATCACGGAATCCAGGGTGGATTTGAGGTAGTTTATGGCCACCAGGGACACGCCCGCGAGGACCAATGCCGTCGAAACCAGCGCGACAAAGCCGCTGTTCACCTTGGCGATGAATCCTAATTTGCGTAGCATCGGCTTCAACCTCGCTCACTTGACCTGAATCTTGTTCACGCCCATCACAATGGCGGAGTCGCTCACGTACGCGATCACGCCCTTGCTCAAAGCGACGAAGTTGATGACCGCGGCGTCGCCGGCCAGCGTTTTGGGCTCAATCCCCTTGCCGCTGAAGACGAGAGTCTTGTAGTACTGCTGCAATTCATCGTCGCTCTTGCCGACGTAGGCCTTCAGGAACGCCTCATGGGCCGCCCCGCCTTTCTGCAGGACCGGCCGCACCTTGGCTCCGCCGACACTGTTTTCGGTTTGAAGAAAGATCTGCTTGAGATCGTCGGCGGAGATCTCCGCGACGTTCACGTCCTTGCTGGCGATGATCTGGACGTCGGCGGCGCGCACGCAACCGGCCGCAGCGGCCAGGAGGGAAACCATGACGGTTTTTTGAAGAATGGTTTTCATGACAATATCTCCTTTTCTGTTTCTGTTTCCTGGCGCGGCTCAGAAGAAAAAGGCCGTGCGAATCACGATCATGTCGGTCTGAGGCTTGAGTCCCGCCGGGTTGTCAAACAAATAGAAACCATGCGCCGAGGGCCCGCCGAAGCCGTTCATGAAATGCCCCTCGAGTTTGAGATCCCAGAAGCGAGTCAGAGTAAAGTGAGCCGTCAGCGCCGGATCGTGAATGTAGTTTGCACCGGGGCCGGTCCACGGCGCGGTGATCTGCGGTTTTTGGACTCCGGAAAAGTCGTAGCCGCTGTAGTAGCTGCCCACCTCGAGCCGCTTCGAGATCCGGTAGGAGCCGGTCACGAACCAGCCGTGTTCGACGGTGTCGTTCGTCACGGGAACCGCCAGACCAGCGATATCGCCGTCGCGAGCGGTGCGCCGGTACTCGCTGTCGAAGCGCCAGCGCCGATGGGTGTATTCGCCATAGAAGGCCAGGACATGTTCCATGGCGGTGTCATAAGAGACCGGGATCACTTCTTTGAGGTAGCCATCGAAACTCCGCCCGTTGTTGGCGAACGAGGTGCCGAAGAAAAGACCGTCCACGGCGGGGTTCCAGCGAACGTCCATCCCCTCGGTGTGGCCGCTGATGCCGCCGTTCAATTTGACGCCCTGCTGTTCCAGGCCGTAGGTGTAGCCTCCGCGCGGGTCGTCGGGGATCGTTCCGGCGTAGGCGTCGTAGGAAATCGAATTCTTGCGGCCAAATTTGATGCGGCCATAGATATCGCCTCCCTGATGCGCGATGCTCATCGAGCGCAGATCGACGGGATAAACCGATTGCGGGAGCAGCGCCCAGGTATAGGAAAACGTCTGGTCCTGAGTATCCGTCCACAGGCCCAGCGCGGTTTTTACCTTGCCGCCGCGAATTCCGAACCAATCCTTCACCCTGTAATCCACCAGCGCGAAGTCGAGCGTCAACTGGCCCTTGCCCATCTCGCCGATGTAATGATCGTAGGCCTGCGCGCTGAAGCGGAGATTCGGGAGCGCCTGCCAGGAGACATTCACGCCGCCTTCGGCCATAATCGCGCTGCCGGCGCTGGTGTCCATGGTGAGGAAATTGTTCTCATTCGACTTGATGTACCCTTCGTCGAAAAAACTGTGGATCTGAACCGCGGAATCGAAGAAACTGAACTGGCCGTTGGCTGAAACCGACCCCAGAACGAGTGTCAGGAGGATGGCCGGCGCAACGCCGCTTTTTCCTGGTGTATGTGTTTTCATCGCTGCCCCTTTCGAGAGACTTTTCGGCAATGGGTGGATTTTCTTGGGCGGGAGCGCAAACTATTTCGGGGCGGAGTTTTCCGGCTGCCGGTGCGCTTTATAGGGTGGTCAAAACGGACTGATCCTGAAGGACGCGGCGGCGCTCGGCCGCGCGTTCCGCGAGTAAGGCACGGAGTTTTTCGATTTCGAGGGGCTTGGTGAGATAGCTGTCCATGCCGGCGCTGCGGCAGAGCTGCTGGAACTGGGCGGTCGAGTGGGCGCTCAGGCCGCAGATGAAGGGGCGCGAGGCGCCGAGGCGGCGGCGAATCTCGCGCGTCGCGGCGATGCCGTCGACGCCGGGCATCTGTACGTCCATCAGCACCACGTCGTAATCGTTTTCGAGCGCCGCCGCGATGGCCTGCGAGCCGTCTTCGGCGAGATCCGCGGTGACGCCGAATTTCGCGAGCAGCCGCAGTCCCACCACCTGATTCACGCGGTTGTCCTCGGCGAGCAGCACACGCAACCCGGCCAGGTTCTGGTCAGCGCACCTGGGAGCGGGCGCGGCGGGGGCAGCCACGGCCGTGAGCTGGACGGT
>JASHWA010000506.1 GCA_030044325.1 Bryobacteraceae bacterium | reverse complement strand
GTGCTGTTCGGATTCTGGTTCTACGGAATCCCGGCGGAGTGGATTCATGGTCACGGCATCCGCTCGGAGACATTCTCGAACCTGCTGGGATTTTTCGCCGTGCTGTTCGCGTTCAGCATTGTGGGAGCGCTGTTCGCAAAATTGCTTTCGACGCTATTCCGCTGGACGGGACTGTCCTGGCTGGACCGGCTGATGGGCGGAGTATTCGGCCTGGTGCGCGGCAGCCTGATCGCAGTCGCATTCGTGGCCGTGCTGCTGGCGTTCACGCCCAGGCCGCCGCCCAACTGGATGGTGAATTCGAAGACGCTGCCTTACGCGATCGATGCGTCGCACCTGTGGGCGGATCTGGCGCCGAGCGCGATCAAGAACGCGTTCGAGGACAGCCTGAGGGAGATTCGCCGCATCTGGGACGAGGAGCTGAAGAAGAACCGCAAGAAGAAAGAGGATCTGCACAAGGTGGAAGCGCGGTTGAACGGAATCTTTTCCACGCCGGCCGGCCTGTGATCGGAGCGCGATGCATCTGCTGATCTTCGATCTGGACGGCACGCTGATCGATTCCAAACGCGATCTCGCCGATTCGGTAAACGCCACGCGCGCGTTTGCCGGCCTCGAACCGATCTCTCTTGAAACCGTTTCCTCTTACGTCGGTAGCGGCGCGCCGGTGCTGATCAAGCGATCGTTTCCTGATGCGAGCGAAGCCGAGCAGGCGCACCTGCTGCGCTATTTTCTCGACTATTACCGCGAGCACATGCTCGACTCGACGGCGCTCTATCGCGGCGTCCGGGAAGCGCTCGATTCGTTTCACGATTCCGGCGTCGCCATGGCGGTGCTGACCAACAAGCCGGTGCGCTTCAGCGTCAGGCTGCTCGAAGGGCTGGGCATCGATTTGTGTTTTTTCCGGATTTACGGCGGCAACAGCTTCGAGGAGAAGAAGCCGAGCCCGGTGGGGATCAACGCGCTGGTGGAAGAATCGGGGGCCGCGCGCGAGCGCACCATCATGGTCGGCGACAGCGCGGTGGACGTGATGACCGCGCGCAACGCGGGCGTGGTCGCCTGCGGGGTGAGCTGGGGATTCCAGCCGGAGACATTCGCGTCCGCGCCGCCGGATTTTGTGATCGGCGACCTGCGCGAATTAGCGGCTCGCCTTGACAATTAGCACGGATCAAACGATGGCCCGAAGCACCGCTCCGCCGGCGCGCACGGCCGCTCCTTCACGCCCGATGCGAGCGGGCTGCACAGGTTGTTCACGAGAATGTCGATTGTGAACCCGCGCCATTGCTGGCGCGGCTCGCATCGCGCCGACGCCGATTCGCATATTATGAACTTTATGAGATTCATCGCCGCTTTCACCCTGGTATGCGGATTATTCGGCGGCGCGCCGTCGAAAATCGACGCGCACTCCGCGCGTTTGAAAAAAGCGTATCGAAGATCGCCGCAGAACGGCTGGATTGTGGTGCACCTGGAGGGTTCGCCGTCCGATATCGGGTTCCAGCACGGCTACCTACTGGCGCCCGAAATCGCCGACTCGCAACGCGCCATCAAAACCGCCCTCACGCACGATTCCAAGGACTGGCAGTTCTTTCGCAGCGCCGCGGAGAACATCTTCTGGCCGCACATCGAGCCGGAATATCGCGCCGAGCTCGCGGGCATCGTCGAGGGAATCGAGGCCAAAGGCGTCAAGCTCGATCTGTGGGACGTGGTGGCGATGAATGCGTGGCTGGAACTCGATCCTTATTACCTCAAATGGGCCGACGCCAACACGATGCGCCCCACCGGTGAGCATTGCAGCGCCTTCGTCGCTACGGGCAGCTATACGAAAGACGGGAAACCGGTGATCGCGCACAATAACTGGACCGATTACATGACCGGCTCGCGCTGGAACATTATTTTCGATATTGTTCCGGAACACGGCAACCGGTTCATTATGGACGGAATGCCCGGCCTGATCCATTCCGCCGACGATTTCGGCATCAACTCGGCCGGAATCATGATCACGGAGACCACCATCAGCCAGTTTCACGGCTTCGATCCGAACGGCGTGGCGGAATTCGACCGCGCGCGCAAGGCGATGCAATATTCGAGCTCGATCGACGATTTCGCGCGGATCATGAAGGACGGCAACAACGGCGGCTATGCCAACGACTGGCTGGTGGCCGACCGGAACACGGGCGAGATCGCCAGCCTGGAGCTGGGCTTGAAGCACGTCAACCTGTGGCGCTCCAGGGACGGCTATTTCGCCGGCTCCAACTATCCCATCGACCCGGCGCTCGCCAAAGACGAAACCGATTTCGACACCCACGACATGTCCAACAGCGCCAACGCGCGTCACCTTCGCTGGGATCAATTGATGCAGCAAAACAAAGGCCGTATCGACGTCGCGCTGGCGCAGAAATTTCTGAGCGATCACTACGATACGTACGACAGAAAGATCGAGGCGGATGAGCGCACGCTGTGCGGCCACATCGACCTGTCGCCGCGGGGATCGAAGCCGTGGCAGCCGCCGTACGGGACCGCGGGCGCGGTGGAGAACAAGGTCGCCGACGCCGGTATGGCGGAGCGGATGTCGTTCAGCGCGGCAATGGGCCATGCCGGCGGGATCAATTTCAAGGCGGCGAAGTACTTGAAGGAGCATCCCGAGTTCGCCTGGGAAAGAGAGGTCCTGCGCAATCTGGATTCCCACGCCTGGACCACGTTTAGCGCCGCGAGATAGGCGAACTGCGTGGTCCGCTGTGGAACGCCGGACGGAAGACAGCCTGGCGAGACCGGCTGTCCCAGAGGGACCGATCTTTTATTTTTATTCCTCAGTGTGAAACTGATGCACACCCGCAGCAAAGGTAAGTTCAACAAAAGAGGGATATAATTCTTTGGTGCGGGATTTGCGACTGCTAACGGCACGTATGACCAAGCTGTGTTGCCTGGCGATTCTGGCGGCGGGCATGCTCGCCGGATGCAATGTCGCCGACGACGATGAACGATCCTCGCAGGAGATGAACGTCAATTCGCGCTATATGGTTGAAAGCGTTCACATCACCGGCGAGCGCACGGTCTCGCTCTCCGATCCGCTGCGCAGCGAAATCAACAGCTTTGTCGGCGCGCCCTACGACCATTCGGCGCTTGAAAAACTGGCCGAGCGGATCAAGAAAGAGCTGCACGTCCCCGACGTGCAGATTAAAGTGGCGCGCGGCGCAGCGCCCGATCAGCTCGACGTGAATTTCGAGGTTACCCCGGCGAGCGAGCACATGTTCGACCTGAACGTCGGCCAGTTCGTGTACGGATCGAAGGAAGGCTGGAGCGGGGACGGCGGCGCCACGCTCAATCTGCGCGGCAACGCGATCTCTTTCGACCTGGTGAGCAACAGCGACGCGCTCATCGAGCGCTATGCGGGAATCCGCGCTTCCTACCGGCGCAAACGCGTGGGAACCGACCGGCTGAAGTTCCGTTTCGAGTTCGAGAGCTTCCACGATCAGTGGGACGCGGCCACTCTGGGCGTCGCGCCGGCTTCGGAAATCTACACGGATCGCGACAGCTTTACGCCCATGGCCACAGTGGTCATCGCGGACCCGCTGGAGCTCGATTTCGGCGCCACTTTCGCGCGTTTTCGCGTCCCCTTCCCGGTGGAAACCGACGGGGAGGGGCCGGCGGCGGCGAAAACCGAATCTTCCAACGCGGTGGTTTCCACTCTGCGCTACCACCAGCGTTGGGGATCGGAGCACGACAGCCAGACGCAGGAAGCTAACGCGTCCTATTCGGTGGAAGCGGCCATGGCCGCGCTCGCCACGGACCGCCAGTTCACGCGGCACACCGCCAAAGCGCGGTATAAATATCGTCATGAGCGGAATGCGGTGGACGTGCAATTTCTCGCCGGAGCGTTGAATGGCGATGCGCCGCTGTATGAGCGCTTCGTGCTGGGGGATTCGACCACGCTGCGCGGCTGGAACCGGTTCGATGTGGATCCGCTCGGCGGAACGCACGTGGTGTATGGCTCGGTGGGTTACTCGTACCGGATTCTCCAGATCTTTTACGATACCGGCGCGGTGTGGAACACGCCGCAGGAGCGCGATCCGAAGGAGTCTGTGGGAGTGGGATTCAAGAAGGAGGGATTTCAGCTCGCCGTCGCGTTTCCGCTGCGCGCGGGCCGCGTTGACCCGATTTTATACGCAGGCATGAACTTCTAAAACCAACCCGTGCGAACCATCAAATCATGGTGGTTGATTCTGGCGTTTCTCTCCGGATTCGCGCTGGCGATGTGGGCCGAGGAGGTGATCCTCAACTGGCGCGACAACCGGCTGGAGTTCTCCGCTCCACGTGTGCACTTTTTGGAGGAGGGCAAACCGATGGAGCTGTTGCACAACGCCGAAGCGGTTCCCTTCGGTTTCCAGGTGACGCTGTGGAGCGGCAATCGCGGCCATATCTTCGAGCGGCTGCAAGACGAATTCGTGGTCAGCTACGACCTGTGGGAAGAAAAATACCGCGTGGTCAAGACGCAATCGCCGGCGCGCAAAGCGAGCCATCTGAGCGCGAAGGACGCGGAGCAATGGTGCTGGAGCCAGATGGCGATCGACGTTTCGAGCATCGGCGGAAACGAACCGTTGTGGGTGCGCCTGGACGTTCGCGCCGAGGACGATAAGGGAAGTCCGCTGTTTCCGGGCCCCAGCGTGGGGGAAGCGGGGATCAGTTTAACCAGCCTGATCGAGCTGTTCAGCAAACCGCCGCGCCGCGGCCAGTCGCATTGGGGCCCGTACGATCTGGGTCCGTTCACGCTCGATGAGCTGAGGCGAAGTCCGCACCGAGGGTCGTAAAGTGGTAGGTGGCGTTCGCGGCTGGAACCGCGAACTCCGCGCCCGCTATGAACCGACTGCGCAACCGGCTGATCGTGGTTTTCATCATCGCCACGGCCGTGCCCCTGGCGTTGACATTATGGATGACGGTCAGTCTGCTGGATATCAGCCTGAGTCTGGCCCCCACGGCCGAGCTGGATGCAGTTTCGAAATCGCTCGAGCAGACCGGCCGCGAGTTGTACCACGAATCCTGCGCGCTGCTGCGCCGCGATGCCGCGGAGGGTCGCGTGGCGCCGGAAAAGTTGAAGCCGGCCGAGGCGCAGGCGTTTTGGGATAGCGGCGAGGCGGAGCGTTTCGAGCTCGCCGGCGATCAGGGAAACCGGCTCGACTACCTGGTTCGTCATGACAAGGAGGTGTGGCGCTATTCGCGGCCGATGGCGATCGCAATGGGCGATCTGGAGCGCCAGATCGGCGCCGCGCGCCGCGCGCTCGATAATTCGTCCGTACGCAATCTGCGGCGCGGATTCAGCGGTCCGCTGCTGCTGGTGACTTCGGCCCTGTGGCTGGCCGCGCTGGGCGTTTTGATGTACCTGGCCGTGCGCATCAGCCATCCCGTGCAGCAGTTGACCGAGGGATTGGGGCTCGTGGCCGCGGGCGATCTTGACGCGCGCGTCGAACCCGGAGGATCGGATGAGATCGGCGCCGCAGTCGACGCGTTCAATCACATGGCGAGCCAGCTTCAGCAGGCGCGCGAACGTTTGATCCACGTCACGCGCCTGGCGAGCTGGCAGGCGCTCGCGCGCAAAATGGCGCATGAAGTGAAAAATTCGCTCACGCCGATCCGGCTGACCATGGAAGAAATCATCAGCCGCCGGGGTGAACCGGGAGGAGCATTCTTGGAACAGGCCGCGCAGATCGTCGCCGATGAGGTGAACACGCTCGAAAAACGCGTGCGGGCGTTCTCGGAATTCGCCGCCGAACCTCCGATGATGCCCTGCGAGCTCGACGTGAACGCGCTGGTCGAAGAACGGATTTCATTTTTGCGATCGTCCCACCCTGAAGTGACCTATAACGTCCGGCTGGCGAAAGAAACGCCGCCCGCGGTCGCCGATCCGGACCTGATCAGAGGCGTGCTGACCAATCTGCTCGAAAACGCTGCGCAAGCCGCGCAGCCGGGCGGCGAAGTGCTGGCCGTAACCGCGCGCAACGGGACCATGCTCCACGTCGAGGTGCACGATTCCGGCCCCGGATTGAGCGCGCAGGCCCGCGCGACGCTGTTCGAGCCGACCATTTCGTTCAAGAAGGGCGGAATGGGATTAGGATTATCCATCGCCCGCCGCGGCGCGCTGCTATGCGGCGGCGATCTCGAAGCCGTCGAGGGCGAGTTAGGCGGCGCGGGGTTTCGATTGAATTTGCCGCTAAAAACAGGAGCGTCCTACGCGCAAACTGTTTCTTAAAACCGCTCCCTCCGGTCGCGGCTCGTATCGCGCCGCGGACTTGCGATGGCTGGAGCAGGCGCAGAACAAAAGGAGACGATACAGCGCATGGCATCACGCCGCGTCATGGTCGTTGACGATGAAGAAAACATCGGCCGATCTCTGCGATTGATTCTCGAACGCGAGGGCTACGCGGTCACCACCTGCACCAGCGTGGCCGAAGCCAAGGCGCAGACCGTGCGCCCCGATGCGTATTTAATCGATGTGCGCCTCGCCGACGGCAGCGGAATCGACCTGGTGCGCTGGATGAAATCGAATGACGTAAGCGTGCCGATGCTGATGATCTCCGGCCACGGCACCATCGCCGACGCGGTCGAAGCCACGCGCGCCGGAGCGTTCGATTTTTTGGAAAAACCGCTCAGCCGCGACAAAGTTCTGCTGTCGCTGAAGCACGCGCTCGAAGAATCGAAGCTCCGCGAAGAGAATCGCCAGTTGCGCGAGCTGGTCGGCGGCGGAAAAATGATCGGCGCGAGCGCTTCGTTCGAACGCATTCTCGAACAGGCGTCGATGGCCGCGCGCAGCGACACCCGCGTGCTGATCGAAGGCGAATCGGGCACGGGCAAAGAGCTGTTGGCAGCGCACATCCACGCCGAAAGCCCCTTCGCAAACGGGCCGTTCGTCAAAGTGAACTGCGCCGCGATCCCCACCGAGCTGATCGAAAGCGAACTCTTCGGCCACGAAAAAGGCGCTTTTACAGGCGCAACTTCGGCGCGGCGCGGAAAATTCGAATTGGCCGACGGCGGGACGCTGTTCTTAGACGAAGTCGGCGATCTGCACGCGTCTTCGCAGGCGAAGCTCCTGCGGGTTTTGCAGGAAGGCGAATTTCATCGCGTCGGCGGGGAGCAGTCGATCCGCGTGACCGTCCGCGTGATCGCCGCGACCAACCGCGACCTGAGCGAACTGGTTCAGCAGCAAAAATTCCGTGAGGATTTGTATTACCGCCTGTGCGTAGTCCCGGTCCGCATGCCTTCGCTGCGCGAGCGCCGCGAAGATATTCGCCCGCTGGCCGAATATTTTTTGCGCGAGTTCTGCGCGCGCAACAATTTTAAAGCGAAGTCTTTTGATCCTTCGGTGTTCGACGCGCTTGAAGGCTACCACTGGCCGGGCAACATCCGCGAACTGCGCAACACGGTGGAACGCATGGCGATTCTGACTCGCGGCGACATGTTGCAGGCGGATTCCGTGCCGGTCGAAATCAAGATCGCGAAATCGTCGTCGGCAAAAGGCAACCTGCGGGAAGCCAAAGAATCCGCCGAGCGCGAGCACATTTTGCGGGCGCTCGAAGAGAGCAAATGGAACGTTTCCAGCGCAGCCCGGGTGCTCGGAATGGAGCGGACGAACTTGCACAAGCGGATTAGGGCCTTGGGATTGGCGCGCGGCGAGCGGTAGCCGCGAGGCGGGCATCGGACCCTCGACGCGATGCCCAGCCGTCCAAGAGGACGTCAGACACGAACGCGGATCGCGTCTCTCCAAGGGATTTTGTATATTCTCTTCATGGCTTTGACGCTCCCACAATCAGTGCGCTACGTCAAGAACGGTCGAAAGGGGCAGTGGTGGCGAGCGGCCCTCGGAGGCGGGCAGGTGCACCTGGGATGGAAACCAGTACCTAAAGAGCTGCTTCTGTCGCCTGACTTCTTGAAGATCAGACAAGTACTTAAGTCGCCGCGACAGGACTTCAAAGCCCTGCAGACGCTCCTCAGCGCGCCAAGCAAACACGTGTGGGTGACATTTGAGGACGGATACATGTGGTGGTGCACGGTTCTCGATGGCGCCAATGTGAACCCGGACGGTGAGAGTAAGAGCACGGGCAACTTTTGGCTAAAATGCGACCAGCCTTAGAGCAATCGTTCCCTCAAGAAAAGGCCGCTTGCAATTCGAGAATTGCCCGGAACCGTGACGACGGTAGCCGGCTTCAAGGGCACTGCGTGCGAGCCTCGGGCCTGGGCGCAGATCCTTCGTGTCATTCGAGGCGAGAAGGATCCAGACGCCGTTGTCGCCGCGAGAGCGCGCAACGCCTATGAGCACGCTGTCAGAAAGGTAATCACTCGGCTGCCTGGGCAGGATTTTGAACAGCTCGTCGACCCGAGCAGGATTCCGTGCGGATCAGGAAGCGTCGCGCCGTAATAAAAGGACAGATTCACGCCCGCGGCGTTGGCGTTGATCGCGACGAGGGTGTCGGTCGGGCGCTCCGTGGTCGAATATCCGATCACCAGGAAATTGTAGTTGTCGTAGACGAGCTCATTCGCGGCGGGGAGGCGCCTGTGCAGGGCTTTGCGAACGGCCCGGATCAGAGATTGATTTTCGGGATCGAATTTCGCGATGAACCCGTCGAGTTGTTTTTCAGGATCCGCGGGCATGGCGTCATTCTATGACGGATCAGTCCGGCCGCAGGCGTCACCCCCGCGCTTACGCACGGGCCTGCACAGGCGCGTGCGAGCGGCGCGGGAAGTATTTCCGACGAATGGCTTCACGCGACGACGCACAAAGGACAGAGCGGCTCGAGCGGCGTGCGTCATTCTGGCTCTTCACTCCTCGCGCAGTGCGGCGATCGGGTCGATTTGCGCGGCACGGCGCGCGGGGAGGAAACTTGCGAGAAGCGCGGCGGCGAGCTTGGTCGGGGCCGATGCCGCGCGCGATGAGGTCGGCGGTGTATCGGTCGATGTGGAAGCGCAGCTCCTTATCGAGCTCGCGCTCCATCTGATCGCGGCGCAGCAGGCGTTGGAGCCAGTTCATCCGGCGCCTCCTTCGGGCATCTTGCGAATCAATCCTAAGGCTTGCGCGAGACGCTGCCAGTTTGCGGTTTCCTCGTCGAGCCGTGCGCGGCCTTTATGCGTGAGGCGGTGAGATTTCGCCTCGCGGCCGGTTCCGGTTTCCTTTCAATCGGCGGCGAGCAGGCCGCGGTTCTCCAGGCGGTGCAGCGGGGGATAGAGCGACCTCTGCGGAAGCTGGACCACTTCGCGCGAAATCTGCTGGAGGCGCTGCGCGATGCCCTTGGTGGGGAGTGGGGCGAGGAGTGGGCTACACTATGGCGCATGAAGCACTGGATGATCGCTTTCGCTTTGATGCTGGGTTCCTGCTCGCGTCCGGCCGAGCAGGCGGTGGATCCCCAGCTCGCTTCAGAAATCGCGTCGATCAAGGCGATCGACAATCATGCGCATCCGGTGCGGCCGACGCTTGAAGGAGAAACGGCGGATCGGGAGTATGATGCGCTGCCGGTGGATTCGCTCGAGGCGCAGTCCGACCCGGTGCGCGACCGGCCGGGGTCGCCGGAGCTGATGGAGGCGCATCGCGCGATTTTTAGCGGAGACAAAGCGGCGGCGGCGAAACAATACGGGCGGGATTACGCGGTGAAGGTGCTGGATCAGTTGAATATCGAGACGATGCTGGCGAATCGCGTGGCGGTGGGGCCGGGCTTGCCCGCGCCGCGGTTTTTATGGGTGCCGTTCGCGGATGCGCTGATGTATCCGTTACCGACAGATGGGCTGGTTCACAACTCCGATCAGAAGCAGTTTTTCGCGCTGGAAGCGAAGCTGCTGGACCGGTATTACGAGGAATCGGGCGGGGCGGCGAGGCCGAAGACTCTGGATGAATATCTTGAAAAAGTGGTGCGCACGACTTTGCAACGGCACAAAGCGGCGGGTGCGGTAGCGGAAAAATTCGAGATGGCGTATTTGCGTCCGCTGGCGATTGGCGATCCGCCGAAAGCGGTCGCGGAAAAGGTTTACGCGACGGGTGAAGGCGATTACACGGCGCTTCAGGATTACATTTTTCGCGAGATCGCGATCGAATGCGGGCGGCTGGGGATGGCGGTGCATTTCCACACGGGCGCGGGCGGGGGCGGATATTTCAATGTGAACGGGTCGAATCCGATGCTGCTGGAGCCGCTTTTCGACGATCCGGAATTGCGCAAAACCAATTTCGTGCTGTTGCACGGCGGCTGGCCTTTCGCCCGCCTCGAAACCGGGCTATTGACCAAACCGAACGTTTATCTGGATTTTTCGGCGCAGACTTTTATGAATTATCCGCGCGATACGGCGGAAAATATGCGCGCATGGCTCGAATATGTGCCGGAAAAAGTCATGTTCGCGACGGATGCGTATCCTTTCGCTCCGCCCGATAATGGGTGGGAGGAAGCGGGGTACCTCGCCAACAAATCGGGGCGCGAAGCGCTGGGCATCGCGCTGACGGGAATGCTGCGCGACGGCGAGATCACGCGCGAGCGGGCGAGCGAGCTCGCCCGGATGGTTCTGCGGGAGAACGCGCGGAAATTGTACGGCCTGAAATAATGCATCGCAGGCTGCTGATCCGTCCCGGTGCGATCGGCGACGTGATTTTATCGCTTCCGGAGCTGGAAGCGGCGCGCGCGGAGTACACGGAGGTGTGGGCGCCGCGGGCAGTTTTGCCCTTGATCCGGTTTGCCGATCGCACGCGGGCGATCATCGATACGGGGCTGGAGTTGGTGGGGGTGGTCGAAGGCGCGACGGTGCCGGAGATGGCGCGCTTCGACTCGATCTATTCCTGGTACGGAGCGAGCAGGCCTGAATTTCGCGAGGCGGTGCGCCATCTGCCGTTTACTTTTTTCCCCGCGCTGCCGATTGCGCTGGGGGGAGTGCCGCGCATTTCCGTTCCGGCTGCGATCGTCGAGAATTTTGCCGCGATTCATCCTTTTTCCGGCAGCGCGAGGAAAAACTGGCCGCTTGAGAATTTCCGACGAGTCGAAAAAGAGCTGGATATCCCTGTAAAATGGACCGCGGGACCGGAAGAAATTCTCGAAAAGGCAGTCCGATTCGACGATTTATACGACTTGGCGCGCTGGCTCGCGACGGCGCGAGTTTATGTGGGCAACGATTCGGGAATCAGCCATCTGGCCGCGGCGGTCGGTACTCCCGTGGTCGCGATCTTTGTCGGCAGCGATCCGGCGATTTGGGCGCCCCGCGGCGAGCGCGTCGCAGCGCTTGTGAATCCGACGGTGGGCGACGTGATTGGGGCGGCCCGCGACATCCGCCGCTAGATCGAGGATCCTGGGGATCAGCTCGGTCATATCCATGCCGTGAAAATTGCGCAGGGTTTGGGCGGCAAGCGCAGCAAAGCGCTTTTGCGACACATCATCGCGCCGAGTTCCGAAGATGATCAGCGCGTCGATCAGGCGTGCTTCGCGGGCGAGCAGGCGGATGAGGTCGCGCCGGCCGCGCTTTTTCACGGCGACGAGGATGTCCTGGTGCCACACGGGCGCAAAGCGATGGGCGAGCTCGGGCAAGCCTGCTTCGAGCAGCCGTTTTTCGAGCGGAGCGAGCGTGGATCTGATGACCACGCCGATGGTTCGCCAGGCGGAGGCGAGCGTTTGTTCAGGCTCGGCAACGTCGTAAGTGAACTCGGCGCGCGATCTTCCATAAAACGGTCGCGCGGCGGAAAACACCACCATCAGAAAGGCCGCGTCGCGGTCCTGGCAGCGCGCGAGATCGCGGAAGTAAATTTCAGAGGTCCAGCGGCGAAACGCTCTCTGGAGCTCGACCGAGACGCGCTGCCAGGTTCGGTAGTAGCGCGGATCACGCTCTTCCGGAGTGGGTGGAAAAGGCATATTGTTCTCCCGGCGACGATTGTATGCGCGGATTTCAAGCGAAACGCTCGCCGGGCGGGTGCAAGCCTGTGTACGATAAACAATTATGCGCCGCAGAGAGTTTGTGACCGCGGTCGCCGCGGGTCCGCTTTTCGCCCAGAGGGAAGCGCCTC
>JASHWA010000505.1 GCA_030044325.1 Bryobacteraceae bacterium | reverse complement strand
GCGAACCATTTTTCGAGCGCCTCTTCGGCATCGAGGTGCTGATAATCGCACTCGCCCACTGCTTTCGCCGCCGGAGCAAGCTCGCGCAGCAGGCTCGAAAATTCGAGCGTCTTGTAAATTTCGCGCAGCTTCGGAACGTCCGGCTCCTGCGCCCGCACGGCTTCGAGCTCGAATCCAATGGGCACATCGCAATGGATGGTCGCCAGGCGCTTGCTCAGCAAAATCTGTTCGCGATGGTTCTGCAGACTCTCGCGATACATTTTGCGCTCGACTTCGGCGGCGTGCTCGATTGCGTTTTCCACGCTTCCGAAGCGCTGGATCAGGTCTTTCGCGCCTTTTTCTCCGATTCCCGGCGCGCCCGGAATATTGTCGATCGTATCGCCCTTGAGCGCCAGCAGATCGGCCACCTGCGATGGTTTCACGCCCATGAACTCTTGGGTGGCAATCGCGTCGAACCACATGTCGTCCTTCATCGGATTGAGCATGCGCACGCGATCGTTCACCAGTTGCAGCATGTCTTTATCGGAAGAGACGATCACCACCTCGGCGCCCATCTCGACGCCGCGCCGCGCCAGCGTTCCGATCACGTCGTCGGCCTCGAACCCGGGGTATTCGAGAATCGGGATGCGCATGGCCTCCAGCGTTTTTCGAATCCACGGAATCTGCTGGAGCAGATCGGGCGGCGTTTCGGCGCGATTGGCTTTGTAGGATTCAAACGCTTCGTCGCGAAACGTGGGCCCTTCGCTTTCAAAAATCGCGGCGAGATAATCGGGCGAATGCGAAGCGCGCAGTTTCCGCACCATGTTGTGAAAAATATAAACGGCCTCAGTCTGCAACCCCGAAGCCGTGCGCATAGGCGGCGCACCGGACCGCGCGCGGGCGTGATAGGCGCGGAAGATGAATCCGAACGAGTCGATCAGAAATAAGCGGGACAACCTTCAGTATCGCGCCGGGCTCAGCTCGGGCGCAGGATCGCGATGAGCCGATCGCCAGCATCGAGGATAACCGCGTACTGATCGCTCGTCGCCTGACTCGTGATTTGGCAGAGGATCACATCGTCTCCTTGAAGCGAGGCCATAACCAGTGCGGGGCGGCGTTTCGCCTGGCTCAGATCGGAGAAAGGGAATGCGACGACGACCACGCCGCCGGGTACAAACTTGCCCAGGCGGCGTCCTCCTCAGCCGTCAGCCAATCTTTTTCGAGCGACGATTCCGCAGCGGGTGTGCGAATCAGCTCTTCATGACGATGGTGCAGGGTGCGGAGGAACGCGAGCAGCTTATCCAAATCCTGATCAGGAACCTGCGCCAACTTGTGAGCGATCCATTCGCGTTTCGTCAATGCCCGAACCGATGAGAGACGATTAAAGGACGGGAAATCGTTTCAACCGCAGGCTGTTGAACACCACCGTCACCGAGCTCGCCGCCATCGCCGCGCTGGCGATCACCGGGCTCAAATATCCCAGCGCCGCCGCGGGAATCGCAATCACGTTGTAGGCGAGCGCCCAGAACAGATTCTGGCGAATGACCCGCCACGTCGCCCGCGAAAGCGCGATCGCGCGCGCCACTCCGTTCAGGTCCGCGCGCAGCAGAGTCACATCGCCCGCTTCGATCGCGATATCCGTTCCCGAACCCATGGCGAATCCGATGTCGGCCTGCGCAAGCGCGGGCGCGTCGTTGATTCCATCGCCCGCCATCCCTACGACGCGCCCTTCCTTTTGCAATCGCCGGATCTCGGCGACCTTTGCATCCGGCAAAACCTCCGCGATCACGCGCTCGATTCCCGCGGTTTGCGCCGCCGCGTTCGCCGTTTCCGCGCGATCCCCGCTGATCAGCACGATTTCCAGCCCCATCGAGCGCAGCTCCGCTACCGCCCGGCTCGCGCCCGCGCGCACGGGATCGGAAACCTCGAGCGAACCCGCGTAGCGGCCGTCGATCGCAACCAGAATGCCGCCGGCGTCCGCGTCTACGCCGCGCTCGTGCAAAAAATTCCGGCTGCCGATGGTCACCGAATGGCCGTCGACCCGACCCTCCACACCCTGTCCGGTGATCGCGCGAAAATCGGCAACATCGGCAAGCGCGAGCGCGCGCGATTCGGCGAATTTCACCACGGCCTGGGCGAGCGGATGCTCGCTCCGCCGCTCGATCGCAGCGGCCATGCGCAGCGCATCATCGTCGATATTCGCGCTCACCACGCGCGGCCGGCCTTCGGTCACCGTTCCGGTTTTATCCAGCGCGATCGTATCCACGCGCCGCAGTTTTTCGAGCGTCTCGCCGCCCTTGATCAGCAGCCCCATTTCGGCGCCGCGCCCGGTGGCGACCATCACCGCGGTGGGCACCGCCAGGCCCATCGCGCAGGGGCACGCGATGATCAGGACCGCGACCGCGCTCACCGCCGCTTTTATCGCTCCCGCCCCGGCGATCATCCATCCGGCGAATGTCAAAAGCGCGAGCGCGATCACCACGGGCACGAAAATCGCGCTGATCCGGTCGGCCACGCGCTCGATCGGCGCGCGCGAGGCCTGCGCCTGGCGCATCAGCGCGACGATCCGCGCAAGCAC
>JASHWA010000504.1 GCA_030044325.1 Bryobacteraceae bacterium | reverse complement strand
CCGGGTTCGACGATGGGATTTCGAAACAGAGCTTGCATCAGAGTGCCGCCGACTCCGAGAGCGGCGCCGACCAGCAGGCAGAGGATGGCGCGCGGGACCCGCAGATCCATGAAGATGCGCTGATCGAGAGGCAGGTCGGCGCGCCCGGAGAGCTTGCCCCACGCGGCGGCGGCCATGTCATGCGGGGCGAAATCCATCGCGCCGTAACGGATGGAGGCGACGGTGGTCGCGACCATGAGCAGGAACAAGATGATGAGACACCAGCGATCCCTCCGGCGTCCCTTGGTTGCCGGCGGCGCCTTCATTGTTGGCGGATGAGCCTGGCCAATTTGAGGATGTTCTCGCCGGTGTCCGGGCCGTAGTACATGAGCTCGTGCTCCGAGACGCGGTAGATGCGGTTGTGACGGGCGGCGTCGGTTTCGGCGACGCCGGGGAGAGTCTTGGCCTGCTCCATCGAGCCGAGGCGGTCGAAGCCGTACTCGGTCATGAGAATGACTTCAGGATTGCTCTTGGCGATGATCTCGGGCGAGACCATGCGCTGCATGCCTTGCTTTTCGATCGCCAGTTGGCCGCCCGCCAGTTCGACCATCTTGCCCGCGGTGCTCGCGTCGCCGCCGCCGCCGTTGCCGACCAGGAGATAAATGTTCGAAGCGCGTCCGAAGTGGATGATGGCGACGCGCGGCCTGGTGGGATATTTTTTGACCGCGGCCGCAGCGGCGGCCATTCCGCGGTCCATTTGAGCGCAGAGCTCTTCGGCGCGTTTCTCCTTATGGAAGAAGGCGCCCATTTCGCGGATTAACGCCTGGGTGCCCGCGATCGAATCGTTCTTGGCCTCAAACGTTTTCATGGGGACGCGCAGAGCCTGCAACTGGCGGACGACGTTATCGGGGCCGATATTGTTGTCGTCGATGATGAGGGTGGGATGCAGGGAGAGGATGCCTTCGGCGCTGAGGGCGCGATGATATCCGACGGTGGGGAGCTTCTTGATCTCGGGGGGAAAGGTGCTCGAGTAATCGACGCCCACCAGATTCGCCTGGGCGCCCAACGCATAAATGATCTCGTTGTAGGCCTGGCCGATGCAGACAATGCGCTGTGTCGGCGAATCAGCGGCGTGGGCTGTGAACCGGCCGGAGCTGGCGAGCAGGCAGGCCAGGGCGAGAAGCGCCAGGAGTTGAAAGCGGTTCATATTCCACCATACACGACGGCAGATGTTGGCGTCCATCGGCGGCAGTGATGCCGGGCGGTGGGCTAAAAATCGATGCCGGCGAGGATTTCCGAGGGTTTTTTGTCGAATGCCCTGGAAATCGCCAGGAGGCTTTCAATGCTGGGGAGATTGGTTCCGCGCTCGATCGCGCTGATCTGGGAGACGCTCAGCTTGGTCTGCACGGCGAGATCCTTGAGCGACCAGTCGCGCTGGACGCGCAGCATTTTGATGCTGTGACCCAGGCGGTCGCGGAGCAAATCCTGCGGCGATTTTCCCAGCCCGAAGGCAGCGACGGCGTTTTTCAACACCTGGCGCAGTTGCGCCAGGGAAAACGGCTTGGCGAGATAATCGAAAACTTTCAGCTTGAAGGTGGCGCGCATGTCTTCAAGCGACGGATAGCCGGTCACGATGATCACGCACATTCCCGGCCAGCGCGCCAGAAGCTGTTCGAGCACCTTTTCGCCGGAGGTTTCGCCCATTTTCATGTCGAGGAGGACGATGTCGGGCAGCCGCTCCTCGCATCCGGAGAAGAGCTCTTCCGCGGTTGAAAATGCGCGCACGGTGTACACGCCTTCGTCTTTCAGAAAATCCTCGATGTAGTTTCTGAAATCGAAATCGTCGTCGAGCACGGCGATATCGGCAACGGCCACCATCTCCATCATCGGCTACAATAATCTCTCAAATCCGGCGTCCTTTCCACTCGACCTTTGCGCCGGCGAGGGCGATGACGAGGCCGGTCCACAGGCGCGCGGCGAGCCCGTATACGGCGAGCGGCATCAGCAGGACCCAGGCGCTGCGATACCAGGGGAGCGTGAGCGCCATCGGCGCGGCTACCAGCGCAGCCGCGATGCGCCAGTCGCTGAGCGCGAGCCACAGCGCCGCGGCGGGCCACAGCGCCATC
The DNA here is from genome assembly GCA_030044325.1 of Bryobacteraceae bacterium. Taxonomy (GTDB): domain Bacteria; phylum Acidobacteriota; class Terriglobia; order Bryobacterales; family Bryobacteraceae; genus Palsa-187. The sequence goes on along the minus strand of JASHWA010000504.1, from coordinate 7,378 downwards.
GCGGCGGCGGCAACGATGGTCGCGCCGAGGGTCCACTGATCGAGCAGCACCAGGCGATATCCGCGCCGGCGGATCGAGGCGCCGGCGTCGCGAAAAGATGCATGCCCGAGGGTTCCGGCCCGGGCGGCGCCGAATTTCAAGCGATGCCGCGCGGCGAGCAGCGCCAGCTTGACGTCGTCGGCGAGGGAATTGAGAATCGCCCCATGGCCGCCTAGAAATTCATATCCGGTGCGACGCACCAGCACGCATTGGCCGCGAAACGCGCTCGAAGGAAGGCTCTTCGGCTGGATGCCGGCATAGTAAATCGCCTCGGCGAGCGGCGCCAGGATCGCATCGCTCCACTTTGCGGGCCGGGCTTCGAGATGAATCGATAAGAACGCAAGCTCGTGCGCTTCGGCGGCCGCGCAGGCCGCGCGCAGGAACCCTTGCTCGAACCACGTGTCGGCGTCGGCGAACAGGATCCAGCGGGATTGGAGCAGGCGCGCTCCGGCCAGGCACGCGTTCGATTTTCCCAGCGCGGTCGCGGGCAGCTCGGGCGCCAGAATCACGCCCGCTCCGGCCTTGCGGGCGGCTTCCGCGGTCGCGTCGGTTGAATGATCGTCGACGACGATCACGGAATCGGGCGGAAGGCTGCGCACGGCGCGGGCGATCAGCGGCCCCTCGTCGCGCGCCGGAATCACGACCATGCAATCGGGATCGCGCCCGTTTTCGACCGGCTTCAAAAGAGGGATGGCCCCAAGATTCGCGAGAGCCCGCGCGAGGGCGGTGCATAGCAGCGCGGTGAGTCCCGCGGCGGTCAAAAAGCTCCAGCTATCCACGCGCGGCCACCCGAGGTCGTGGCGTTTGATCCAGTTTCAAACACATGCGGGGGATCGTGCGATGATAGCACAGCTCTTTCATAAAAATTTATTATATATGCAACCACTTGCATTTACGTCTCTTGTGCTGTATTCTGAAACCCAAGAGAAGTCGATGAAAATACCGGATCCCAACCAGGCCCTCCGTAGCAGCATCGGCATCTCTACCGCACTGATTAGCAACGGGCTCATTATTATCGGGGTCGGTGTAACCGGCCCCGTCTGATTCGGCCCGATTTTTAAAGGATCTTGGCCACTCAGCGGGGGAGAAAACCCTCGGGAGTGGCTTTTTTGTTATGTGGACGGTTTAAAAGGAGCGCGAATGTTACTGAGCGGAGCGAAAATCGTTCTCGAATGCCTGGCGCGCGAAAAAGTCGATTGCGTTTTCGGCTACCCGGGCGGCGTCATGCTCCCGCTGTACGACGCACTGTACGACTGCCCGATCCGGCACGTGCTGGTGCGGCATGAGCAGAACGCGTGTTTTGCGGCCGAGGGGTACGCGCGCTCGACGGGAAAAACGGGCGTGTGCATGGCGACCTCGGGTCCCGGCGCGACCAACCTGGTGACGGGCCTGGTGGACGCGATGATGGATTCGATTCCGGTGGTTGCCATCACGGGGCAGGTTACCACCAAGCTGATCGGCAGCGACGCGTTCCAGGAAGCGGACACGTTCGGCATCACGCGCTCCTGCACCAAGCACAATTTTATGGTGAAGACGCTCGGCGATCTGCCGCAGGCGATTCACGAAGCTTTTCATATCGCTTCGAGCGGACGGCCGGGGCCGGTGCTGGTGGATATTCCCAAGGACGTTTTCCAGGCGCAGGCGCATTACACGCCGGTTTCGCACATTCACTTGCCGGGATACAAAGTTTACACGGAGGGCCACGCGGGCCAGATTCGGCGCGCGGCGCAGATGATCTGGGACGCGAAGCGCCCGTTCGTTTACTCGGGCGGGGGAATCGTCGCCGCGGACGCCTCGGATGAGCTGCGCGAGTTTGTCGAACTGGTGGACCTGCCCGCCGTCACGACGCTGATGGGGCTCGGATCGCTTTCAAGCGAGCATCCCAACTTCATCAGCATGCCGGGAATGCACGGCAGCTACGCGGCGAATATGGGCATGACGGAAACCGACCTGCTGATTGCGCTGGGAACGCGCTTTGACGATCGCGTCACCGGCCGTCTTTCCGCGTTTGCGCCGCACGCAAAGATCATTCACGTGGATATCGACCCGGCGGAAATCGGAAAGAATCGCGCGGCCGATATCCCCATTGTCGGCGACGTGAAACGGGTGCTCGCGCGGCTGAGCCAGGCGCTGGTCGAGACGGCGCCGGAGCTCAAAAACAAGAACGCGACGGCGCGCGCGGCGTGGTGGATGCAGATCAAAGAGTGGCAGAGGGAGCATCCGCTCGAACCCGAGATTTCGATGGACGAAATCAAGCCGCAGCACCTGGTTTCGGAAATCGACCGTCTTTCGGGCGGCGAAGCGATCGTGGCGAGCGACGTGGGCCAGCACCAGATGTGGGCGGCGCAATTCATCCGCTTCCATCATCCGCGGCTGTGGCTCAATTCGGGAGGATTGGGATCGATGGGATTCGGCCTTCCCTCGGCCATCGGCGCGCAGTTCGCGCGGCCCGACAAGCTGGTTTTCGCGCTGGTGGGCGACGGCGGATTTCAGATGTCGATTCCGGAGCTGGCGACCATCGCCAATCACGCGCTGCCGGTGAAAATTATCGTCATGAACAACGGGTATCTGGGGATGGTCCGGCAATGGCAGGAATTGTTTTATAACAACCGGCTGTGCGCGGTGCAGCTGGATACGTTTCCCGATCCGGAAAAGCTCGCCGGGGCGTATGGGTTCAAGGGCCGGACGGTGGAGCGCCCGCGCGAGCTGCGCAGCGCGCTCGAAACCGCTGTGCGCGAGCCCGGCCCGTATCTTTTGAACGTGCGCGTGTCGCCGTTTGAAAACGTGTATCCGATGGTCCCGGCCGGCGCCGCGATCAATGAGATGGTTTTGGGGGAAAGAGAAACGGTAAGTAGTTAGTGGTTTGTAGTGAGGCGGCGGCTGTGCACAATCGCCGACGAACTACTCACTACGAACCACGAACAGGAATTCAAGAAAATGCTTCAACTTATCTCACTGCTCATGGAAAACAAGCCCGGCGCGCTGATGCGCGTTACGGGCGTGCTTACGGCGCGCGGGTACAACATCGAAAGCCTGACGGTGGCGCGCACGCTCGATCCCGAGCTGTCGCGCATGAGCATCGTGGTGGATATCGAGCCCAACCAGCGCGCGCAGCTGATCAAGCAGATGAACAAGCTGATCAACGTGCTGCAAGCGTCGGATCTGACCGAGGCTCCGGCGGTGCGGCGCGAGCTGGTGCTGGTGCGCGTGCGGGCGGGGATGAAGGACCGCACGGCGATCTTGAAGGAAGCCGAAATTTTCGGCGCGCGCGCGGTGGATTCGTCGGTGGAGGGTTTCGCGCTCGAAGCCACCGGCGATCCGGAAAAGCTGAACGAATTTATCGACGTGATGCGCGCTTACGGCGAGATCGAGGTGACGCGCTCCGGGCTGGTGGCGGTATCGCTCGAACAGAAAAAATTGAAGCTCGCTCCGCCCATCCAAAAAGAAGAAGGAGTTTTGCAAAATGGCTAAGAGATTCTACGAAAAAGACGGCGATTTATCGCGTTTAAAAGGAAAAACCATCGCCATTATCGGCTACGGCAGCCAGGGCCACGCCCACGCGCTGAATCTGCGCGATTCCGGCCTGAACGTGGTGGTGGGGCTGCATGCCGGCTCGAAGAGCCGCGCAAAGGCCGAAGCGGCCGGACTGCGCGTGCTTTCGACCGCGGAGGCGGCGCGGGCAGCCGACGTGATCATGATCCTGACGGCCGATCATATTCAGGCCGAATTGTTCCACGAAATCGCGCCGCACCTGACGCCGGGAAAAACGCTGATGTTCGCCCATGGCTTCAACATTCATTTCAAGCAGATCGAGCCGCCGGAGGGCGTGGACGTCTCGATGGTGGCGCCCAAAGCGCCGGGCCACCGGGTGCGGGAGCTGTTCACCGAGGGGTGGGCGTGCCGGCGCTGGTGGCTGTCGCGCAGGATGCCTCCGGCCACGCGCTTGAAGACGCGCTTGCCTATGCCCTGGCGCTGGGGTGTCTCAAGGCGGGGGTCATTGAGACCACGTTCAAAGAGGAAACCGAGAGCGACCTGTTCGGAGAGCAGGCGGTGCTGTGCGGAGGGGTGAGCGAATTGATCCGCGCCGGGTTCGAGACCCTGGTGGAAGCCGGCTATGCCCCCGAAATTGCTTACTTCGAGTGCCTACACGAAATGAAGCTGATTGTCGATCTTATTCAGGAGGGCGGCCTGGGTTACATGCGCTATTCGGTTTCCGACACCGCGGAATACGGCGATTATACGCGCGGGCCTAGAATCGTGAACCAGCAGACGCGCGAGGAGATGAAGAAGATTTTGAAGGAAGTGCAGTCGGGCGAGTTTGCCGAGCAGTGGATCTGCGAAAACCGCACCGGCCGGAAGAATTTTCTGGCGATGCGGGAGGCGGCGCAGAATCAGCCGATCGAAAAAACCGGCGCCGAGCTGAGAAAGATGATGTCATTCCTGAAGAAGAAGAAAGAGGCGGGGGTCGCTTAACAAAGATGGCCGCGGATGAGCGCGAATTCTTATCGGCGTTGATTCGCGTTCCCTCGCGGCTCATGAAGAGGTTTTATGCGAGTTTTTACGTTTGACACGACGTTGCGCGACGGCACGCAGGGCGAGGCCGTCAATTTTACTTCCGACGACAAGCTGCTGATCGCGCACAAGCTGGACGAGCTGGGCATCGATTACATCGAAGGCGGCTGGCCGGGATCGAATCTCAAGGACAAGGATTTCTTCGCGCGGGCGAGAGAGCTGAATCTGAAACATGCGCGGCTGGTGGCGTTCGGCGCCACGCGTTTCGCAAAGAGAACCGTCGAGGACGATTCGAGCATCCAGGCGATCCTCGAAGCCGCGACGCCGGTGGTTTCGATTTTCGGCAAGAGCTGGGACCTGCACGTCGACCGTGCGCTGGGCGTGAGCGAAGAGGAAAACCTGCGCATGATCGCAGAGACGGTCGCGTATCTCAAAGCGCAGGGCAGGGAAGTGGTCTACGACGCCGAGCACTTCTTCGACGGTTACCGGGCCAATCGCGATTTCGCGCTGCGCACGCTCGAAGCCGCGAAAAACGCGGGCGCGGACGTGCTGGTGCTGTGCGACACCAATGGCGGCACGATGACCGGAGCGCTGGCGGCGATTTGCGCCGATGTGCGCAGTCACTTCAACGGAATGCTGGGGATTCATGTCCACAACGACTGCGATCTGGCGGTCGCCAATACGCTCGCCGCGGTGGAGCAGGGATTCGCGCACGTGCAGGGCTGCATGAACGGGTATGGAGAACGCTGCGGCAACGCGAATCTGACTTCGATCATCGCCAATCTCGAATTAAAGCTGGGCCACACCACCATCGGCAGGGAGCGGCTGGCGAATCTGACTGCGGCGGCGCGCTACATCGCCGAGCTGGCGAATCTTCCCATGCGCAACGATCAGCCATACGTCGGCCGCAGCGCGTTCGCGCACAAAGGCGGCGTACACGTAAGCGCGGTTTTGAAGGACGCCGCGACGTATGAGCACGTGAGCCCCAAAACGGTCGGCAACCGGCAGCGCGTCCTGCTGAGCGATCTTTCCGGGCGCGGAAGCATCCTTTATAAGCTGAAACAGCACGGCCTCGAAGAGCGGCTGGACGATCCGGCGCGGCGCGAGCTGCTCGACCGCATCAAGCACATGGAGTTTCAAGGCTACGAGCTGGAAGCGGCGGAGGGCACGTTTGAGCTGTTGGTGCGCGAAGCGCTGCATCCCGGATTGCAGCTTTTTGAAGTGGTGAATTACGAAGCGATCACGCGCCCGGGCGGCACCACCGCGACGGTGACGCTGCGCGCCAACGACGGCGTGCATTCGGCGACGGCGGCCGGCAGCGGGCCGGTGAATTCGCTCGACCTGGCGCTGCGCAAGTGCCTGGCGACGCTGTATCCGGCGATCGCGGAAGTGCGGCTCACCGATTACAAAGTTCGCGTGCTGGATGCGAAAAAAGGAACGGCGGCGCGGGTGCGGGTGCTGGTGGAATGGTCGGATCACCGGCGCACGTGGGCGACGGTGGGGGTTTCGGAAAACGTGATCGAAGCGAGCTGGCGCGCGCTGATCGACGCGCTGCGCCTGGAGCTGATGCGCCTGGGCGAAAACGATCCGTCGATCGAGAAGGTGGTCGAGGATTACTGCTGGGGCGTCTGAGCGGACGTTCCCATGTCTGCGGGGGCTCAACGAAGAGTGTGTGCGCCACACCCGACAGGCAGCTCTGTCCAAGCGTCACTCCCGCTGTTTCCGGATTGCCGTGGGCGTGATGACCGACGCGCTCCATCACTGTCGCGCCTCAGATCGCTGGGGCGCGTGGAGCGAATCCAGAGCATTTCCCACGCGGTTCAAGCCGCCGCCATAACGGCCGATGAGACCGTCGGAGGCGGATGTTGATTTCGTTACGTCAGACCGCGACTGAGTTGGAACGCCTGGAGGCGCTCAACAGTTCGATTGGCGACGCGTATACGCTCGCACTCCGGTCGGTGGCGCAGTACGCGGTGGAGCTGGATGCAGGCGACGTCGCGCTGTTCCGGGAGCGCCTCGAAACGCTCGCCAAGGCTTACCAGGACGCGCGCGACGCGGCCGGCGTGCGGCACATCCAGTCCTCGTTTCGGGGGGAGCTGCGCGACTATCGCGACCTCACCGCGGCGCGCGTGGCCCGGCTGCGCGAGGAGGTGGAGATGGGCGCCGCGGCGATGGCCGCCTTCGCGGGCAGCGTCGCCGCGCACGGCGAGGATCACGAAGCGAGGGTGAAAACCGAGCTCGAACACCTGCGCGGCATCGGCGCGTGGGACGATCTTGCGGAAATCCGCCGCGGAATTCAGGGCGTGATCGCGGGAATCAGCGAAGCCGTGGAGCGCATGCAGAGCGCCAATCGCATGGCCATCCTGCAATTGCACGACGAGCTGCGCATGCTGCACCAGGAGATCGAAATGAAGCGCAAGGCGCTTGCGACCGATTCCGCCTCGGGCGCCTGGAACCGGCAAAAAACCGTAGAGCGCGTGGAAGAGCTGCTGCGCGAGAAGGAAGCTTTCCGGGTGCTGCTCATTTGCATCAAAAATTACCGGCGCGTGCAGGGGCGCTTCGCGCAACACCTGGTGGACGGCGTGTTGAACGCCCTGGTGAAGCGGATGCGCGGCCTGACGGGCGAGGCTCCGGTGGGCCGGCGCACCGACAACGAATTCATCGTGCTGCTGGACGTCGATTACGCCGCGGCGATTTCCCTGTCGCGCGAGGCGGCGGCGAATCTGTCGAGCGAATATTCGGTGCAGGACGGCGCCTTTGCGAAAGCGATCGCGCTCGAGGTCGCGACGGGAATCTGCGAGCGGCCGGCGGGTGTGGAGGCGGCGGC
>JASHWA010000503.1 GCA_030044325.1 Bryobacteraceae bacterium | reverse complement strand
GACGGTTCCTGGCTGGCCCATGAAAGAATCAGGCTAGCATGACCGAGGTTGCAACCGGGAGCAGTGTACTATGTCCGCGTTGAGTCGCGCGGTCTGGGGGATCTCGGGGCGTCAGGGTAGAACCCGCGCCATTGCTGGCGCGGCTCTGTCAACGCGGATTTTGCGCGGTATCCAAGCGGGTAATTGAGGGCGGATCCTTGGGGCGCTCGGGAGATGCGTTTTCGCAGGAAGCAGGATCGGGTGTTGTCCCGGTAGCCGCGGAAATCCAGGGCGTGCCGGGAGTTTCGCGCCGCGAGAGGCGCAGGATCAATGCGACCGCGCACCCGAGGACGATGGCCACAAGGAAGAAATAGCGCAACATGGGAAGACCGGTGAGGAAGATGAGCATGCTGCCGATCGCGAAAATCGCGCCGGCGACGCCTCCACCTACGACGATCTTCGAGATGTTGATTTGCGGACGGCCGGAGTCTTGGCTCATCGCTCTCTCCTTGCGATCGCGGTATCCGACACCGTCATTTTAACACGCTTCTCCGGCGTCAATACGCTGGTTGCAACCAACGCGCTCCATGACTGTCGCGCCTCAGGCGGCTGGGGCCGATGGGGGCGCCACGGGTAATGGAGTGCGTGGGGCGGCAGGGCGAGTAGCCTGTCCTTTTTCAAGAAGCTCCTGGAGAATGAGCGGGCCACCCGTAACACTGATATCATCGTGCTCTTGGACGAAAGCGAATGAACCAGACGACTCCCACAAAACACCGGCCTTTTGTTCCCGAACACGTCCAGATGAAGGAGTTCACGTTACGCGCCGTGCTGCTCGGGCTGGCGATGACGGTGGTGCTGGGCGCGGCGAATGCGTACCTGGGATTGCACGCGGGGCAGACCATCGCGGCGACTTATCCGGCCGCGGTGATCGGGATGGCGGTGCTGCGCGCGTTCAAAGGGAGCGTGCTCGAAGAGAATATCGCGCGAACCGCGGGGTCGATCGGCGAATCGGTGGCGGCGGGCGCGATCTTCACCATTCCCGCGTTTCTGATGTCCGGTTCCTGGACGTCGTTCGATCCGCAGCACGCGTATTGGAAAACGACGGCACTGACGGTGACCGGCGCAGTGCTGGGTGTGCTGTTCGTTTCGCTGGTGCGGCGCGCGCTGGTGGAAGATCCCACGCTGCCCTTCCCGGAATCGGTGGCGGCGTCGGAGATTCATAAAGCGGGACAGCGCGGAGCCGACGCGGCGCGGTTCCTGTTCTGGAGCATCGGGCTGGGAACGCTGGTGCAGGCGCTGGGCCAATTGTCGCTGTACGCGGTGGACAAGGATTTCGTGGTGCGCGTGGGCGAAATCGGGAAGAGCATTCTGCGATTGGGAACGCCGGCGAGCAAAAATGTTTTGCACACCGGCGCGATTTCGACGGTTTCGGCGCCTTCAGTGAGTCCCGCGCTGATCGGCGTGGGATTTGTGATCGGGCCGGAGCTGGCGGCGCTGAATTTTTCGGGGAGCATTCTCGCGTGGGGCGTGCTGGTTCCGTTGATGATGTATTTTCTGGGCCCGCAGCTGCAAGCGTTCATGCCGGCCGGCGCGGGTGACGGCGGATGGGCGTCGATGGCGGCCGCGGTGTGGAGATACATCGTCCGGCCGATCGCGGTGGGCGGAATGATGGTGGGCGCGGCGTACACGCTGTTCAAGATGGGGCGCAACCTGACGTCGAGCCTGGGACGCGCGATTTCGGAAGTGCGGCACGGCGCGCCGCCCATGGAGTCGATCCCGCGCAACGAGCGATACATGAGCTCGAAAGTGGTGCTTTCTTTTATTTTCCTGGTTTTTTTGGGAATGATCGCGCTGTATTTTTATATTTCGGGACAGATGCTGGGCGCGGTGGTGGCGGCGGTGGTGATGCTGATCGTGGGATTTGTTTTCGCCACCGTTTCGGGAAATTTGTGCGGGGTGATCGGGTCGTCGAATAATCCGGTTTCGGGGTTGACGCTTTCGACCTTGATTATCGCGGCATTATTGATGGTCGCGCTGGGAGTATCGGGCGCGGGCGGGGTCGCGGTGGTGCTGGGAGTGGCGGCGGTGGTGTGCGTATCCTCGGCGGTCGCGGGCGAACTGATGCAGGATTTCAAGGCGGGCTACATTCTCGGCGGAACTCCGCGCTACATCCAGATGGTGGAGCTGATCGCGGTGGTGGTGGCGAGCGTGGTGATGTATTACCCGCTGTACATTTTGCAGCAGGGCGACTTGAAATCGGGCGGCGTGGGGTTCGGGAGCGCGGCGCTTCCGGCTCCGCAGGCGGGACTGATGGCGGCGCTCGCGCAGGGGATCGTGGGCGGGGAGATGGCTTGGCCGCTGGTGGTAGCGGGCGCGTTTCTGGGCGTGATGCTGATCCTGATCCGGGTGAAGAGCCCGATGCTGGTGGCGATCGGGATGTACCTGCCGTTTGCGACGACGGCGGCGATTTTTGCGGGCGGGCTGATCCGCTGGGTGACGGACTCGCGCAGCCGCGCGGCCGGGAACAACGAGGCGCAGCGCACGCGCGTCGAAAATACCGGCATCCTGATCGCGAGCGGTCTGATCGCGGGCGAGGCGCTGACCGGATTATTATTCGCTTATTTCAAATTTAAAGATATTCCGATCTACGCATTTTTCAAAGATCCGTCATATTTAGCGGGATTTATCGTGCTTTTACTGCTGGCGTTCCTCATGATTCGGGTGCCGCTGCAGAATGCCGGACGTCCCGAGGATCCCGCGCCACCGGCCGCGATGATGTAGATGAGCGCTTCGAGGAAAGCGGCGGTTGTGGCGCTGGCCGCCGTCGCGGCGCTGTGGTTGTGGCAGTTTTTGACGGTTCATTATAATTACGGCGGAAATTGGACTGCATTATTTCGAATTCGCGCGGGATTGCCCGTACCGGATTTTCTGAAATCCGAAAACATTTACATTTTTCAGGATGCCGGATACGACGGTCAGGTGTATCGCCTGATCGCGCACGATCCGTGGATGCAAAAAGGAGCGCGCCAGGCGATCGCGGGCGCTGCGTTCCGTTATCAGCGGATTCTGGTGCCGGCGCTTGCGTGGTTGCTCGCTTGGGGGCGGGACGCGTGGATCGATCAGGCGTACATCGCCGTGATTCTCGCGTTCGCATTTTTAGGCATTTACTGGATGGGGCTTGTTGCGGCGCGGGTGGGGTTCGATGCGGCGTGGGGATTGGCGTTCGTGGCGCTGCCGGCGACGATCGTTTCGATCGACCGGATGACGGTGGATATCGCGCTCGCTGCGTTTGTGGCGGCGTTCGCGTTGTATGCGGGGAAGGTTCGCATGTGGCGGATGGCGATGCTGCTCGCATGCGCGGCGCTGACGCGGGAAACGGCGCTGCCGATGATCGCGGGCTATTCGCTGTATCTGCTGACCGGGCGAAAAGTTCGCGACGCCGCATGGATCGCCGCGTCGGCGCTGCCGGCGATCGGATGGTTCGTTTATCTCGAAAAAATGGAGGCGTCGCCGGTCGCGTCTTATGCGAGCTGGATTCCATTGGCGGGGTTCATCGAGCGCGTGATTCATCCCGCGCACAACCCGGGACCGGCGTGGAAAGCGGATTTCGCGATGGGCTGCGATTGGCTCGCGCTGGCTGCGATCGCCATGGTGTTCATGCTGACCGCGCGGATGGCGCTGCAACGAAGATGGGACGCGCAGGCGGCGGCGATTTATTTTCTTGCGGCGGCGGCGATTTTCATCGGCAGCCGGGGCGTGTGGGAAGAAGCTGACGCGTTCGGGCGCGTGCTGACGCCGCTGATTTTGCTGGTGGCGATTCCGTCCTTTGAGGCGCGGCGATGGTTCGCATTCCTGCCGGCTCTGATGGTGGACGCGCCGATCGCGCTGACTCTGTGGGCACAGATCGCGGGCGTCGCGCGAGGGCTGTTTTGATGAAACTGCGCGCGGCGATTGCCGGCGCGGCGGCCGTGTCGATCGCGTGGGCGTGGCAGTTCCTGACGGTGCGCTACAACTACGGCGGCAACTGGACGGGGTTGTTCTGCATCGCGGCGCACATGCCCGTTCCCGATTTCCTGCGCCCCGAAAAATTGTTTATTTTTCAGGAAAGCGACGGGTATGACGGGCAGGTGTATCACCTGATCGCGCACGATCCGTGGCTGCGGCGCGGCGCGGCCGGCGCGATCATCGGGCCGGCGATTTTTTATCAACGGATATTGGTTCCCGCGCTCGCCTGGTCGCTGGCGCTGGGGCGCGACGAGTGGATTCATCGCAGCTACATCGGCGTGATCCTGGGATTCATTTTTGTGGGGACGTACTGGTCGGCGCGGCTGGCCGAGCGCGCCGGATGGCATGCGATGTGGGGGCTCGCGTTTCTGTTCACGCCGGCGACGCTCACTTCGATCGATCGCATGACGGTGGATGTCGCGCTGGCGGCGTGCGTGGCGGGATTCGCGTGGTACGCGATCGAGGGGCCGGGCTGGAAAGTGTTCGCGCTGCTCGCCTGCGCGGTGCTCATCAAGGAACAGGCCGCGCCGATCGTCATCGGCTACGCGCTTTATCTGGCGACTCGAAAACGATTCGCGGGGGCGGCGTTCGCTGTCGCGGCGGCGCTTCCGGCGTTCGCCTGGTACGTGCGGCTGTGGAACGCGTGGCCCGCGGCTCCGTTGAATGCGGCGAACGCAGTGGAAAAACTGGCGCGCGGAGTGGGCATGTCCTGGGTTCCGCTGGCCGGATTTATGGACATCTCGCTTCATCCGGCGAGCTACCCGTTTACGCCTTTCAAAAACGCCGCGGGGATCATTTTCGATTACGCGGCACTATTGGGCTATGCCGTCGCGCTGGCGCTCGCGATCCGATACGCGCTGGAGCGGCGGTGGAATCCGCGTGTTTCGGCGGCTTACGCACTGGGGATTTCCACGCTTGCGGTGCGGAATCCTCTGATGTGGACGGCATATAATTTCGGCCGGGGATTCACGCCGTTTTTTGTGCTGCTGGCGATTGAGGAGTTCCCTCAGAAGGCGTGGCTCGCCGCGCTTCCCATGGCGCTCATCGATTCGCGCATCGCGCTGAATTTTATTTCGCAGATTCAGGGCGTGGCGCGGGCGCTGGTAAAGTAGTAGTTTGTCGCGGGTCAGTTCTTCGCCAACTCTCACCGAAACCGGCACGGCACGGGTGCGCTGGCCGCAGGTTTATCTGGGGCTGGCGTTCACGACGCTGGCGACGCTGGTGCTCGAGCTGACGCTCACGCGAATTTTTTCCGTGGTTTTTTATTATCACCTGGTGTTCCTGGCGATTTCGGTGGCGCTGTTCGGATTGGGCGCGGGCGGAGTGTTTTCCTACGCCATACGGGCGCGCGGCGGAGAGCTGTTTTCGACGATGGGAGCGCTCGCGATGGCGAATGCGCTGGCGGTGATCGCGTCGCTGTGGTTTCTGCTTTCGCGCGCGGGCGATCTGACGGCGGGGACGCTGGCCGCGGTGTACCTGGTTTCGGCGCTGCCGTTTTTTTTCGCGGGCGCGGTTACTTCGCTGGCGATCGCGGAGAGCATCGAGCGCGTGGATCGCGCGTATTTTTTCGATCTGGCGGGCGCGGCGGCGGGGTGCCTGGTGCTGATCCGTTTTCTCGATTCCTTCGGCGGTCCGGATACGATGATCGCGGCGGGGGTGTTTTACGCGGCCGCGTCGGCGATGTGGTTTAACATCGCGGGAACAATCGCGCGGCGCGCCGCGGCGGTTTCGCTGGCGTTGCTGCTGGTGGGGCTGATGGTGGTGAATTACCGCGGCCATCTGCTCGACATCCGCTACGCGAAAGGCCAGCGGCTGCCGGCGGAACAGTTTTCGGCATGGAACAGTTTTTCGCGAGTGGGCGTGCATTTTCAGGGCATCTGGAGCATCGTGATCGACGCGGACGCGGCGACGGGGATCGCGTCGTT
>JASHWA010000502.1 GCA_030044325.1 Bryobacteraceae bacterium | reverse complement strand
AGGATGGCTGGGAGGCAGGGACTCGAACCCCGATACGCAGATCCAGAGTCTGCAGTCTTACCATTAGACGACCTCCCAACGGGTCGCGGGCGAGATCCAATTATAACATTTTACTTGAACGATTCCGGCTTTATTCCGAACTCGACGTGCAGGCGGAAGCTGTAAATCCACACCGGGCCGCGCGCGTGATTATAGGCCAGATTGGTATCGTGCTGGAAATCGACGCTGGCCGAAAAAGCGCGGTATACGTGCGCGCTGTAGTAGCTTTCCCAGACATATTCCGGAGCGTAGGCGAGGGCTCCGTCGCCGATCAGAAAATCCTGGCCGCCGCGCGCCAGATACTCGGCGTGGACGCCGGAAATTCCGCCGACCGTCATGGCCGTGGCGATGACGTCGTCCTTGCGGCGCCAGCGCGTGCCTTTGAATGAGACGCCGCCGCTCGCCATGCGATCCATGGCGGTGAAGGCGAAGCTCTGCGTTTTTCCGTCGCTCCATCCCAGGCGCGAAAACACGCCGAGATCGGAGGTGAGGGCCTGGTCGAAGCTGGCGCCGGTTCCATACTTGAGCGTTCCGACGCGGCTGGTCAGAAAGACGTTGGGAGCGGTGTGGGTCTCGTCGCCGAGCTTGATCGCTTCCGCATAATTTCCCGCCTGTGAGCGATTGTCATAGGCGAGCGCGCGCAGCGCGCCGTCGCGTTTTGCCAGGGACCAGCGCCGCTCGGCCTCCCAGACCTGTCCATGATCGCGGAACAGGCGGCGATCGAAAGTGGGTCCGTTGGCGACCTTGGGCTCGGCCGCGATGCCATAACGGAAAGCCCACTTGCTCGTGTGGAATTCCTGCACGATTCCCCAGGTGTAGCCGCGGACGTCGGCGGGATAATCCCATGCGCCGTTATACATGTTCGACCACGCCAGGAACTGGGTGCGCGGATCGTGCGCGTAGGCGTTCTGATCGAAATAGTCCGTCACTGTGAAGCGGCCCGCGTAGATCGAGTAGCGCGTCATGGGACGGTCGCCGGCGAGCTGATTTTCGTCGCTTTCCAGATGCTCTTTTTCGCCGCCGAAGCCGAAATCGCGCTGGATCAAAAGGCGCGCGAGGTAGGGCTTGGGCGTGGGGCTGGCGACGCGCGGGATTTCGCCGTTGGGCGGGTCGGCGATTCCGTTGACGCCCGAAAATCCCCTGCCTCCGGCGATTTCGGGATTGAAAATAAGCTGCGTGTCGGGGGCGAAGCGCCAGTCGAAAAACAGGGTGGTGGTGATCGAGACGTCGTGCTCGGGGTAATCCTGAAGGCTCAGCGGACCCGAGTAGGGCGCGTAGAAGGTCCCGTGCTCATCGCCGATGGAGGTCGCCTGGTAATACAGATTCCAGGTTTCGGGCATGTCGGCGGGGGGATCGGCGGGCGGATTGGATGGAAGCGGCGGCTGGCCGGCTGCGCACATCGCGAGCAGGAGAGAAAACGCGCAGGATTTGAAGCAGCGGAGAGCGGTCAAAACGGGTCCTTTTCAGCTTACTCGCGGAAAGCTCACGCCAGCATTGCAATTCCATTTCGATTTGGCTACAACCATCCCGCGATTACTCGCGGAGTCTGCCCGGGTGTCCATCCCCTCTCTGATGGCCGGAGTTCCGGGTGCGGCGATTACCCCCGCCATTACTGGCGGGGCTTGCGGAAGTGCCGCGTGCGGCGATTCGCGCTCCACCATCATATACCCGGCGGGGTATAATGTAAAGCGAATGGCGCACACCATCACGGAAAAAAAGAAGCTGCTCAACCGCGTGCGGCGGATTCGCGGACAGGTGGAGGCGATCCAGCGCGACCTGGAACGCGACGCGGAGTGTTCCGAGACGCTGCACGCGATTTCGGCCTGCCGCGGCGCGATGGACGCGCTGATGGCGGAGGTGATCGAAGGCCACATCCGTTTTCATCTGTTCGATCCGGCGCGCAAACCGACGGCGGGGCAGTCGCGCGCGGCGGAGGATCTCATTGACGCGCTGAAGACGTATCTGCGCTAGAGGGGAGAGCTTCCATATACTTGACGGACCGAATGGCGACGGTTCCAAGACACCTTTTTTCGCCGCGGCGAAGGATTGAATTCAGGCAGGGACGTCGCGAAAAAAGGATGTCAGTCCGCTTTTTCCGTCCTCCGCGGTCCTGTTGATGGGTCCCCGTACGAGGCCGCGCGCCGGTTTCAAGCGGCGCTGTGGCGCTCGAACGAATTACCCGCGGCATGGCTGCCGCGGCTCGCACAGAGGTGTGGCGCTCGACGCGGCTGGCGCGGCTCGCACAAGGTGTGGCGCTATGGCGCTCGAACGAATTACCCGCGGCATAGCTGGCGCGGCTCGCACGAGGAGAGGCCGCGCGCATTGTAGGCTGGAAGTGTGGAGTCTGAGCAGGCTCGCTCGCGCAGGCAGACAATCGTCCTCAGCATAGTGATCGGCGTGATCGTCGGGCTGGTGGTGGTGTGCTTCATTCTGCTCACCGGCAGGCTGGCGGCGCGCATGTATCCCGCGGGCGGGGCGGCGTGGCGGCGGGTGCTGATTCCGTTTGCGGGCGCGCTCGCCACCGGGTATCTGCTCTCGAAATATTTTCCCAACGCGCGCGGCAGCGGAATCCCGCAGGCCAAATTCGCGCTGTTCATCAACAACGGATACATTTCGCTCAAGACGGTGATCGGGAAATTCGTGTGCTGCGCGGCGTCGCTTGCGAGCGGCATTGCGCTGGGGCGCGAGGGGCCGTCGGTGCAGATCGGCGCGGGCATCGCGTCGGTGCTGGCGCGGCGCTTCAAGCTGTCGACCGAAGACGTTCGCAATCTGGTGCCGGTGGGATGTTCGGCCGCGCTGGCGACGGCGTTCAACACGCCGATCGCGGCGGTGCTGTTTTCGCTCGAAGAGATCATGGGCGATATGAACGCCCCGGTGCTGGGAACCATCGTGATCGCGACGGCGACTTCGTGGATCATGCTGCACCTGGTTTTGGGCGATCAGCCGCTGTTTCACGTTCCGGCGTATCAACTGGTGAATCCGGCGGAGTTCGGCATCTACGCGATTCTGGGGGTGGTGGGAGGGCTGGGATCGGTCGCGTTTGTCAAGCTGCTGCTGAAGATTCGAAAAATCTTCATGGGTCTGCCGAAGACGACCGAGTGGGCGCAGCCGGCGGTGGGCGGATTAGCGGTGGGGTTGATGGGGTGGTTTGCGCCGCAGGTGCTGGGCGTAGGATACGATTTCGTGGACCAGGTGCTGGGCGGGGATTTTCCGGTGAAAGTGGTGGCGCTGCTGGCGGTGTTGAAAATCATCGCGACGCCGGTGTGTTACGGGACCGGAAACGCGGGCGGAATTTTCGGGCCCAGCTTGTTTGTGGGGGCGACCATCGGAGGGACGGTGGGGTGGGTCGCGCATTATTTTTTTCCGACCATCACGGCGGGTCCGGGGGCGTACGCGCTGGTGGGGATGGGCACGGCGTTCGCAGGAATCGTGCGGACCCCGATGACCTCGGTGATCATGATTTTCGAGATGACGCGCGATTACACGATTATCGTGCCGCTGATGATTTCGAACATGATCAGCTATATCATTTCGCAAAAATTGCAGCCGGAGCCCATTTATGAAGCGCTGGCGCTGCAGGAGGGCGTGTATCTTCCAACGGGGGAATCGCGCGAGGAGCTGGCCGGGGTGCGCGTGGGCCAGATCATGCAAATCGGACGGGAGCCGCTCGATCCGGAAATGAATTTGAAAGAAGCCGATCAATTCCTGGAACAGACGGGGCGCAACGCGTGGCCGGTGGGGAATCCCAAGCGGCTGAACGGAGTGGTGACACTGCGCGACATCGAGGAGGGGCGCGCGTGGGAGCGCCTGGAGGACCTGGTTCCTCCGGATTCCTCGTTCCCCTATGTTCATCCGGACCATCCCTTGTCGCTGGCGCTCGAACGCATGGGCGCGG
>JASHWA010000501.1 GCA_030044325.1 Bryobacteraceae bacterium | reverse complement strand
GTTTTTCATCGAAGCGGAGGCCGCCCAGGGACGGTCATGAAAAAACCGGTGCTGGTCGGGATTCTGATTTTCGCGGCGATCATCGGGCTGCTGGTGTATTCGACGCTGACGCTCGGCGGGCAGCGCGTCGAAGTATGCATGCAGTTCAACGGACACCAGTCCTGCCGCACGGCAAAAGGAAATACCAAAGACGAGGCATTGCGCACGGCGACCTCCAACGCGTGCGGCGACATCGCGTCGGGCGTGACGGATTCCCTCGCGTGTGAGCGGTCGGAGCCGGTGAAAGTGACCTGGAAATAGCTCAGGCTTCGAGCATATCGTCGATCATGCTGCTGGCGATCTGGCTTGGCGAGACGCTGTAGGTTCCCGATTGCACGCTCGCGGCGAGCTGCGCGAGCTTTTGCGGGTCGGCCGAGAGCTCGGCCGCCATGTCGGAGATGTCGGCGCGATCCTGATCCTGGCGCTTGGAAGCCGAGCCGGCTTTCGAAGTTGATTGCGTCGCGGTCTGTGCGACGGCTTGAGTCAGGCTGAGTGCATTGTTGTCGATTCGCATATTATTGGGAGTCCTTTTCGAGGCCTGAGGCGATCATGCGCGCCAGGCCGAACCCGCCGTTGTTGGCGAGCAGTTGAGAAAATTGCTGGTCGGCTACGTCGAACATCGTCGCGCTTTCGTTGTCGCTGTCGTCATCTTCGGATTCTTCGCGCACTCCTTTGAGCATCTGGCCGATCAGCAGCGCTTCAAATTGTTTCGCGGCGCCGGCTGCGTCTTTGGGCACGCTTTGGCCCGTTCCGGCGGTGAGCAAAGGCGAGACGGGAGTGGTCATATGATTTCGATCTCCGCTTCCAGCGCTCCGGCAGCGCGGAGATTCTCAAGAATCGCGATCACATCGCGCGCGGTCGAACCGATGGCTTGCAGCGCGCGCACCAGCTCTTCAACGGTCGCGCCTTTGCCGAGTATGATATTTTTCACCGGCTCCTCTTTGGCTTTGACCACGGTTTGGGGAACCACGGTGGTCTGGCCTTGCGAAAGCGGCGCGGGTTGAGAAACCTCCAGCTTAGTGCGAATTTCGACCGTCAGCGGGCCGTGCATGATGGACGCCGGGGAGATGCGAATACCATTTCCCGCGACGATCGTCCCGGTGCGCTCATTGATGATAACCTTCGCCGGACGGTCTGATTCGACCGTCAGGTCTTCGAGATCAGCTACGAATTCGACCGTGTGAGACGCGAACGACGCGGGAACGTCGACCGAGATCAGGGCAGGATTGTCTGCGCGCGCGACGGGGTCCTTTTGCGCGTAGCGTTTATTGAGCGCATCGGCGATTCGCGCGGCGGTGATGAAATCGGCGTGCAGGAGCTGGAGCTTGAAATGCGCTCCGGGGGCGATGGAGGGCGGCGCGCGTTCGACGATCGCGCCTTCCGGAGTTCGGCCGACGGTGGGGTGGTTCACCACGGTCGCGTTTCCGCCGCCTCCGGCGATGAATCCGCCGGTAACCACGGGACCCTGCGCCGCCGCGTAGACCTGTCCGTCGGCGGCTTTGAGCGGAGTGAGCAGAAGCACGCCGCCTTGCAGGCTTTTGGCGTCGCCGATGGCAGCCGCGGTCACGTCGATCTTGGTTCCGGGCTGCGCAAACGCCGGAAGCGTCGCGGTGACCATCACCGCGGCGAGATCGCGCACCTGCATCTGCGTCGGATTGATGATCACTCCCATGCGGCTGAGGAGATTTGCAAGCGATTGGGTCGAAAACAGAGTGAGCTGGGTGTCGCCGGTGCCTTTGAGGCCCACGACTAAGCCGTATCCGAAGAGCTGATTGTCGCGCGCGCCTTCGATCGCAACCAGATCCTTGATCCGCGCAGGCTCGGCGAGCGCGGCTACGGCAGCGAAGATGAGAATCGCGGGCTTCATCAGAATGGCAGCAATCCGAGCAGGAATCGATACAGGAAATTGGGGCGGCGAATGGCGTCGCCGACCACTCCTTTTCCGTTGACTTGCAACTGAAGGTCCGCGACCTGGAGCGAAGAGACGGTATTCAGAGTGGTCACGTCGGCGGGGCGCACGAAGCCCCGCACTTTGATCGTCTGCTTTTCCGAATTCACGCCGATGTCTTTGGTGCCTTCGACTACCAGCGTTCCGTTTGCGGTGATATCGACTACCCGCACGCTGAGCGTGGTGCTCAAAGTCATGTTGCGCGAGGTCTGGCCGCTTCCGTTCAGTTCCTGGTCGCCCGAAAGACTCAACGGGTTGGCGATTCTTGCGGCCGCGTTGAGCACTCCGTAGGCGGCCGTGATCTGGTGATTGGCCGAAGTCTTGCGTGAGGACTGCGTAGCACCGGAAGCGACAGCGGAAAGATTATCGGCGACGATGATGGTGAGCACGTCGTCGATGCGCGATGCGCGCAGGTCGCGCGCGGCATCGGACAGGTTGCCGTAGGAAACAAACAGCGAGCCGGGCGAAGCGGTCACCACGGCGGATTGCGCGAATAAGGAAACCGGCAAAAATACCACTAGAAATTTCATTTGTGAATGGAAGCCTTTCCTTTGGATTCGATGCGAGCCTGGAAATAGCGGCCGTTTTCGGGGTTGCGCAGCAGGACCGTCTCGCCGGCGTGACCGGAGGTTTCGGCGACAGCTTCGAAAGAAATGACCGCTTCGCCCGCGGTCACTTCCACGGCGACCTTGTCGCCGCGCTCGATATCGTGCGGGGAGATCAGCATGGTCGAAAAAATCGGCTCGCCCGGCCGGATCGTCCGGGATGTTTTCTTGCCGGCGGCGGCTTCCATCGAAGCGATCGGCGCGGGTCCGAAGGGAAATCGGGGGCCGGTTCGCAGTTTGAGTTGATCCATCGCTATAGGCTGCGACGACGCAATGGGAGCCGCGGCTTCGACCCAGGTTTGTTCGGTAGTGACGCGCACCTTTGCCCAGATCGGCATGCTGCGATGGTCCGAATACGCGGCGCGGCCCCGCCAATAGCCGGTTGCGCTGAGGCCGGAGCGGGTGAATTCGAGGTCCCCATCCGGCACGGGAAGGCGGCAGAAATCGTCAAGTTCGATTTTGGCGCTATCTAGAGCGAGCGCCTTTCAAAGCACGGGCAGCAGAAGCTCGGCGGTGAGAGGATGGGTTGCTCGCTCGAAACAAACTTCCGGCATGGGCGATGAAATTTCGATGTGATTCGCGCGCGCCATGCGCAGTAATTCTTCGGGATGGAGAATGCGCCGCACGCCGGCGATGGGCGCCGCACCGATCGCGGCCTCGGGAGCGATCGAGGAGAAGACAGCGCTGGCCGCGGCGAGGTCCTTGCCCGTGATCTGGTCGCCCGCGACAGCGTGGCATCCGAGCGTGACTGCGATGGCGAAAATCATTGCGTCACGTTGTTGACTTGCTGATACATTTCGTCGGCGGCTTTAACCACTTTGGTATTGGCCTCATAGCCGCGCTGGGCGATGATCATGTTGACGAACTCTTCAACGATGCTGACGTTGGAAGATTCGAGATACCCTTGCTGCAATGTGCCCAGTCCGTCGGAGCCGCCGGGAACGCCGGTGATCGGCTGGCCGCTCGCGTCGGTGGGCGTAAAAAGTCCGTTGCCGACGCTGTTCAATCCGCCGGGATTCTGAAAATTGGCGAGCTGAATCTGGCCCGCGATGGTCGCCGCAGTTTGGCCCGGCTGCGTGTAGCTGACCGTCCCGTCGGTGGCGATGGTCACAGTCAGGGCCTGCGCCGGAATGGTGATCTGGGGGATCAGCGGATTGCCATTGGCGTCCACGATAATGCCGTTTGCGTTGAGTTGAAAATTTCCGGAGCGCGTATAGGCGGTGGTGCCGTCGGGCTGCTGCACCTGGAAAAATCCTTTGCCGTTGATGGCGATGTCGAGCGTGTTGTCGGTCTCGGTGAGGCTTCCCTGCGTTTGAACGATGGTGTTGGCGGTGGGACGCGTGCCGAGACCGAGTTGGAGTCCGCTGGGAACGATGGTTTGCGATCCCGCGGCCGCGCCCGGCTGGAGAAGGTTCTGATATAGCAAATCCTGAAATTGAGGACGGCGGGCTTTGAAGCCGGTGGTGCTTGCGTTCGCCAGGTTATTGGCGATGTTGTCGATGCTCGTCTGCTGCGCGGTCATTCCGCTGCCGGCGCTGTAGAGTGCTCTGATCATAAGTTCCTTTCGTCAGGCCACCTTGGCGACCTCTTCGAGGGCGCGCTTGTTCATATCGGTGTCGACCGAGATGGCTTTTTGAAGCATTTCGAACTGGCGCATGATGCCGACCAGTTTTACCGCGGACTCCGAGGTCGGAACGTTCGACTGCTCCAGCTGTCCCTGCAAAACATCGGTCGCCTGCGCGGGCGTGGTGGCCGTGGAGCTGATGAAATAGCTGTTGCCGAGCTTGGACAGCGTCATCGGAGCGGATTGCGCGATTTCGATCTGGCCGACCGTCTGCCCGCCCTGCTGGACCGTTCCGTCTTTGGCGATATCAATGGCTTGCGTGGGATCGACGTTGATCGGATTGCCGTTATCGAGCGTGTTGCGCAGCGTGTATCCGTCGGCGGTTTCGAGCTGGCTGTTTTTGGAAATGCGAAATTCGCCGTCGCGCGTGTAGACGGTTCCGTTGGGCGAATTCAGCGCGAACATTCCTTTTCCGGACAACGCCAGATTCAACGGATTGCCGGTTTGGACCAGCGAGCCCTGCGAAAAATCGGTCCACTGCGTCTCTATGACGGGGAGCTGCTCGTTGTAGAGGTTGTAAAATTCCTGATCCGATTTGAAACCCGCCGTTCCCGCATTGGCGATGTTGTTGGCGAGCATGTCAAGCGAGTCCATGCGCGTCTTCATTCCGCCGGCAGCCGAGATGAGGAGCGAATCCATTACCGCGCTCGGAGAGAGCAATTTGGACACCGTTCTAAACATCGGGAAACTTGGAACGATACGAAGAGCAGAGTAGAGACGGCACGTTCCGTTTTGAATCGCGTTCCATTTTGAAGCGAGCCCACATCGAGCGCGAGCGCAACAACATCCTTAATACATCTTGACTTTCCGATTGGGCACCGAACTGCACTTGATCGCCGCGTGAACGCGATTGCGGCGGCGGCGGGCATGGATGCATTAGGGACATGGCCCGCGGTGGCGCCGGCAACTTCGACGCTCAGCTCGACATTTTTGAAATTGTTCGCCGCGCTCGACCCCACCGAGACGGAGAAAGAGCCGGCAACGATCGCAACAAGAATTGCAATGACGGCGCCTCAGACGAGCGCCAGCTCGAAACAGGTCGCGGATGCGATGATCCGTTCGATGCTGGGGGTGCAGCCGTCGGATCCCGCTCTGAAGACGCCGGCGCAAACGCCAGTGGCGCCGGAAAGCGACCAGGCTCCGGGCGCGCCTGCGAATACGCTGATTCGATCGCTGCTTGGCGCGCGGGTCTCGCACACGATGGGGACAACGGAGACCGATCCGGTTGAGACCGCGCCGCCGTCGGACGGGCCCCGGCCGCCGCTGGTTACACAGCCGCCGGTCGCGCGCGATCAGGATCAGACCCCGGGTGCGCCGCAGAATGCGCCGCTTCGATCGCCGGCCGGCGTGCAGGCTTCGAAGGCGCCGGCGGCAACGGAGAGCGATCCCATTCAAATCACACCGTCATCGAAGACCCTGTCGGGTTCGCCGGTTCGGCCACTGCCCGTTACTGAGCCGCCTGCCGCGCCGGAGAACGATCAGGTGCAGGCCGCGGAGATCCCGGGTGCGCCGCAAAATGCGCCGGTTCGATCGGCGGCCAATGCGCAGGGTTCCAGGGCGCCGGCCGCACCGGAGAGCGATCCAGTTCAAATCGCACCGCCATCGAAGACGCTTCCGAGTTCGCCGGCTCGGTCGCGGCCCGTTACCCGGCCGGCTGTCGCGCCGGAGAACGATCAGGTTCGCGCCGCGCGGGTTTCGAGTGCGGTCGCGGCGGCAACGGATCCTGTTCCAAATCGACCGCGGCCGGCGACGCGAGCTATTGACGCAGAGGAGTCCGAGCCGGAGTCCCAGCCGGAAATCGCTGCGCAGGCGCCGAGTCCTGCGGCCGCGGGACCGATGCCTGCTGCGCAATCATCATCGGGCACGGCGGAGACGGCGGATTCATCGTCGGTGCAGACCGCTACTGTGTTGACCCCCGGCTTCGAAGCGGAGATGCAAACGGGTTCGAAAGCGGTCAGAGTCATTTCGACCGCGCCGGACTCGCCTGAAGCGGGGAGCAAAAGCGCAATTCTTCCGGCCTGCACAAAACCACCACTGAGCGCGACGGTCCAGCGCGCGACACAGCGCATGGCCGCGAGTCCCCGGCAGTCAGTCGCGCCCGTTTTGAAGACGCGAACGGCGGTGCCGCCCGAAGCGTCGGAAATACCGCGTGAAACCGAGTCGAGCGAGCCGCCGGCGGAGGTCAGCGAACCGGTCTCGTGGTCGCGCACAATGGCTTTCGCAGCGCCTGCACCTTCAAAGAATGCGAGCGTTCAGGTTGCACCGGCTTCCCCTCAGCCGGTCTCGATCGGGATGCCGGTGGAGGACCAACAATTCGTTCCTGAAGTCAACACGACTGAAATCGCCAAGCCGAAAACAGAGTTTGAAGCGAAGCCGAATCGGGAAGCGCGGTCCGCGACCTCGAAGGCCCCATCCGATCCGGCCGCGCCAGCGGCGGAGATGACAACGAGCGTTGCAATAACAAGCGATGCCACCACAACCATTGCGACAACAAGCATTGCGACGACGGCGATCCCGGTGGAAGCCGACATTGAGAGCGACTCGGAATTGCGGAACTGGAGCGCCGGCGGGACCATCACGGTCGAACCGGTTGGTGAAAATACGACGGCTCCGGCGCCGCTCGCATTTTCGGCTCAGATTACCACACCCGCGGGGGCGAGCCAGCCAAAACCCGATCCGGAGCAACCTGTTTTGCAAGCGGCCGCTCTCGCGGCGAATGACAAGGCGACATATCCGATCGAGCGCGACGCGGAGACGGCGAGCTCGCCCGATTCGGCAAATATTGCGGATCTTTCGCGCACCATCGCGGCGATCGCGCCCGACGCACCTCAGACGGACCACGATGCGGGGATGGGCAAGCCGGCGGAAGCCGTTTCCGTGACGGAGACGATTCGATCGGCGGAAACGCAGCCGGCCGCCGACGCGCCGAAACTGCCGGCGAGCGCGGTCCAGCAGATCGCGGTCCGCATCGCCGGGCCGGAAGCGCAGAGCGTGGATCTGCACGTGACCGAGCGCGCAGGCGAAATTCACGTCGCGGTGCGAACGCCGGATGTGGAATTGCAGAGCTCGCTGCGGCAGGATTTGGCGTCGTTGACGAGTTCGCTCGAACGCGCGGGCTACCACGCGGAAACGTTCGTGCCGCGCGTCGCGAGCGGAGCGCAGATGAATCTGCGCGATGAGCGGCAGGCGGGCGGCCAGGGATTTTCGAATCGCGGCGGATCGCAAGGCGAGCCGGGCAGCGGAAGACAGAAGCGCCAGCAGAGTTCTCGAAGCTGGCTCGAAGAACTGGAGCAATCACGATGAGCACGACAGCGGTCAATCCGACCGGCAGCAATACAACGACAACCAGCACGGCGGCATCGGCGGCGAGCACGGCAACGCTCGCCAACGAAAATGTCTTTTTACAACTGCTGGTGGCGCAGTTGCAGTATCAGGACCCCGACAATCCCGCGTCCGGAACCGAATTCGTGACGCAGCTTGCCGAATTCGCCAACCTCTCCAACACGACCCAGATGACGTCGGATCTGAATACCATCGCGTCGGCGGTGACGGCTTCCTCCAGCTCGACGGCGGCCGGATCGACATCGGGGACCAGCGGCGGCAGCGGGACGCAAACGCAGGATCAGAACAACACGCAGACCGCACAGTCGGCGAGCAGCTAATTTCAATCAGGAGAACTCATGTCTACATCATTTTCAACTGCACTTTCGGGACTCAACGCGTTCAGCACGGCGATCGATGTGGTGGGCAACAATCTGGCTAACCTCGACACGACCGGATTCAAAGCCGATAACGTCGAGTTCCAGGACCTGGTGACGCAATCGATAGGCGCGGATCTGGGCGCGACGCAGGTCGGATTCGGCGTCGGCACTCCCATCACGATGACGGACTTCGGCCAGGGCGCATTGCAGTCGACGGGCGGAGCGCTGGACGCCGCGATCCAGGGCGATGGATTTTTCATCGTCTCGGCGAGCGGCACCGGCAACACCGAGTACACGCGCGGCGGCAGCTTCGAAGTCAATCCGCAAGGATATCTGACCACGGCTTCGGGCGACCTGGTGCAGGGATGGAGCATGGACAACGGCGTGCTCAACACCAACGGGCCGATCGGAAATATTTCGGTTCCGGTGGGGCAGCTTGCGCCGCCGGTGGCGACCCAGAACATCTCGGTCAGCCTGAACCTGGACGCGTCGGCCGCATCGGGCACGACCTTTTCAACCTCCATCCAGGTTTATGATTCGCTGGGTAACGCGCACACCGTGACCATGACTTTCACGCAATCCGGGACGGCGAACCAGTGGAATTATTCGGTGAGCGTGCCGGGATCAGATCTGACGGCCGGCTCGTACACGCCGGTCACCGGAACGCTGACTTTCGATTCGAACGGAAATCTGACCAATCCCGCGGCGGGCGCGCCGGTCGCGATTCCCATCACAGGCCTGGCCGACGGTGCAGCGGACATGAACCTGAACTGGAACCTGTACACCGGGACGACGCCGGATATCACGCAGTACGCGCAGAGCTCGGCCACATCGGCGCAATCGCAGGACGGACAAGCCGCGGCGAACCTGGTCAGCGTGGGCCTGTCGAACGGTGGACAGGTGCTCGCGCAATATTCAGATGGGCAGCAGGTGGTCGTCGGACAGATGGCGATGGCTCAGATCGAGAATCCGGATTCGCTGGTCGCCGCGGGCAACAGCAACTACCAGGCGAGCGCGCTGACCGCGCTGCCGGCGATCGGTCTTCCGGGAACCGGCGGGCGCGGCACGGTTGTGGGCGGATCGGTGGAAGGATCCAATGTCAACATCGCCACCGAGTTCACCAACCTGATCGTATATCAGCAGGGCTACGAAGCGAACGCGCACCTGGTGACCACGGAAGATACGCTCAGCCAGGACACGATCAACATGACGCAAGGCGCATAACGTGACCGCGCTCGAAGAGATCGCGCACCTGGCCGACATCAACATGGACGTCGAAGCGGAGCTCGACCGGATCACGCTGACCATCGAAAGGATCCTGGCGCTCGAGGCGGGCAGCGTAATCCGCACCAACCGGTCGGCAGGCGAAAATATCGACCTGCTGATCGGCGCTGCGCGAATCGGCTCGGGAGAAGTGGTGATTATCGAAGAGACGGTCGGCGTCCGCATCACCGATTTCAAGGAGGACAACTGAGTGGAGGAGCGAAGCCAGTGGAAGTAGTTCGTCAGATTTCCGCGGTACTTGCGGTTTTCGCGCTGCTCGGGCTGGCGCTGTGGGCGCTGCGGCGCGGCGGATCGGTACGCTTCGGCGCGCTGCGGACGCAGGCCCGCGGGCGGTCCCTCGAATCGATCGAGCGCCTGGCGCTCACGCCGCAGCATTCCTTGCACCTGGTAAAAATCCATGGGCGTGAAGTGGTGGTGGCGACGCATCCGCAGGGCTGTGCGCTGCTCACGGAGAACCCGCAATGAAAAAAATCGCGGCCCTGGCGATCGCGGCGGCCGGCGTGGCCATGGCCGGACCCGACGATTCGCTGTGGGGAGTCACGCTGGTCCAGAATAAGAACGGCAATGCCCTGAGCGTGCCGATGCAGATCGTTCTGCTGCTCACCGCGCTGACTCTGCTTCCGGCGATCCTCATGTGCCTGACGCCGTTCCTGCGCATCGCGGTGGTGCTGCATTTTCTGCGCCAGGCGCTGGGAACGCAGACGGCGCCGTCGAACCAGGTTCTGGTGGGGCTGGCGCTGTTCCTATCGCTGCTCGTGATCCAGCCCGTCGCCAATGACGTTTATCACAAGGCCTGGGAGCCGCTTGAAAACGGCCAGATCAGCGCGAGCGAAGCGTGGGATCAGGCTACGCCGCCGGTCAAGACTTTTCTGCTCAAATTCGCGCGCGAAAAAGACATTCAACTATTTATCGAGCTCTCGCATTCACCTCAGCCCGCCAAACCCTCCGATGTCGAGCTGAGCGCGCTCGCGCCGGCGTATGTCTTGAGCGAACTCAAAGCCGCTTTCCAGATCGGAGCGGTGCTGTTTCTGCCGTTCTTGATCATCGACATCGTGGTCGCGTCGATCACGGTTTCTGTAGGCATGGTTCAACTGCCCCCGGTCATGGTTTCCGCGCCGTTCAAGGTTCTGCTGTTCGTGCTGGTGGACGGCTGGAACCTGGTGGTCGGCTCGCTCGTGAGGAGTTTTTATTCATGACCAGTGGAATGGTCGTCGATCTGATGCGCAACACGTTCGTGACCGTGTTCTGGCTCGCGCTGCCCGTGCTGGCCGTGGGATTCGTGGTGGGGATCGTGATGAGTTTGACGCAGATTCTCACCTCCATCCAGGACTCGAGCTTCAGCACGGTGCCGCGGCTGACCGCCTTCATGTGCGCGCTGGTGCTGGCGATGCCGTGGATGCTGGGGAAACTGATCGGTTACACGGTCGCGCTGTTCGGCAACCTGGGACGCTTCGCGCACTGAGGAAGAATCGACATGACGCTGGGGTTGCCGGTCAGTACCATGGTCGCGTTTTTGTATGTGCTGGCGCGCGTGGCGGGCGTGATTGCGTTTCTGCCGGTTCCCGGATTTCGAAATGCGCCGGAGCCGATTCGCGTGGTGCTTGCGTTGTCTCTGACGCTCGCGCTGTTTCCCGCGTGGCCGTCTTTGCCGAACGAGCTGCCGTCCTTCGGTGAACTGATCGCGTCGGCGTTCGCCGAAATGGGATTCGGATTGATGGCGGGGCTTGCGGTGGCGTTCCTCAACGAAGGATTCCAGATCGCCGCGCAGGTTTTCGGCTTGCAGGCAGGCTACGGATTCGCCACCACGGTCGATCCGACCAGCCAGGCCGATTCGGGCGTGATTCAGGTGACCATGTCGCTGGTCACGGGATTGTTATTTTTCACCCTGGGAATCGATCGCGAAGTGGTGCGCGTGCTCGCGGCGAGTTTTCAGAGATTTCCCGCCGGAACTTGGGCGCCGTCGGCGGCGAGCCTCGACGGCATGGTGCATTTAGGAGGAGGAATGTTCGCACTCGGATTGCGGCTGGCGATTCCGGTGATTGCGACTCTGCTGCTGCTCGATTTCGCACTGGCGCTGCTCGGGCGGATGCAGCAACAGTTGCAACTGCTGTCGCTCGCGTTTCCGATGAAGATGATCGCGGCCACGGCGATTTTGACGGTGCTCGCGCCGGTGGTCGCGAAATTATATGAAGGCGCGGCGGGGCGGATGATTTCCGGGTTGTGGTCCGTGGTACGTAGTCCGTAGTTCGTGGTTCGTGTTTGTGGCTTGCAGTTAGCGGTTAGTCGTCGGCTGGGAACGGATCGCGTCTTACCGAAGCACGTCGACGAACTACAAACTACAAACCACAAACCACAACCACGAACTACGAACCACGGACCACGGACCGAAGCTGAAAAATGGCCGACGAGCAGCGCACAGAAAAACCGACCAAGCGGCGGCTCGATCGAGCGCGGAAGGAAGGCGATTTTCCGGCCAGCCGCGAGTTCATTTCCTCGGTTCAATTCCTCGGTTTCGTCACACTGGCGGCTGCATTCGGCGGGACCCTGCTGATGCGCATGGCACGCACCATGCACTCGATTTTTTCGCGCGCATTCACCATGGAACTGACGCCGGCGACGGTGGTAGTGCTGATGCGCGATGAAATTTTTCCGCTGGTGGTGCCGGTGATTGTTTCCGGAGCCGCGTTGATCGTTCTGGTGATCGCGGCGCAGCTCGCCACCACGCGCATGGGGATCTCGCTCAAGAAACTCACGCCGGATTTCAAGCGTTTCAATGTCCTGCGGCGGTTTTCATCGGTTCCCGCTCAGAATGTTCCGCTGTTCTTGCAGGCGCTGGTGATGATTCCGGTGGTCGGGCTGGTCGTCTATTACGAACTTTCGGAAAATATCGGGACATTTCTTTCCCTGCCGTGGATGAGCACGCAGGTCGCGGTCGCACGCGTCGCCGCGACGATCGCAACGCTGCTGTGGCGCGCCGCGGGAGTTTTTCTGGTGATCGGCTTCATCGACCTGATCTGGCAGCGGCGGCGCTACACCAATCAGCTCAAGATGAGCAAACAGGAGATTCGCGAGGAACTCAAGGAAACCGACGGCAATCCCCAGACCAAGATGCGCGTGCGCAGGCTCCAGCGCGACCTGCTGCGCCGCCGGATGATGAAGGAAGTCCCCAAGGCGACCGCGGTAATCGTCAATCCCACGCACTACGCGGTGGCGATTCAATACGCGGTGAGTTCCGCACGCGCGCCGAAGGTGGTCGCCAAGGGCAAAAATTACCTGGCCGCGCGCATTCGCAAAAAAGCGCTGGAGCACCAGATCCCGATCATCGAAAATCCGCCGCTCGCGCAGGCGCTGTACAAGTCCGTCGAGGTCGGGCAGGAGATCCCCGCGCACTTATACCGCGCAGTTGCCGAGATTCTGGCTTACATTTATCGGCTGATGGGCGGACGCCTGCCGGGCGGGTAAGGCGCGAAAAACTACGGGCGCCGGTCGATGAGCCTCACCTGGAAGTTCAGCGCGCGCGGCTGGCCGTTGTACTCGCTCAGGTAAATCGGGCTGCCCGCCACGTTGTCCACCAGAGACGGATTAAAATGCGCCGTAATATTGTTGACGCCGCCGCGCAGACCAAGGCGATAGCCGCGTACCGTGAGGATCCGTTCCAGGAATACATTGAGCTCGAAAAACGTCGGCAGACGCATTTGATCCACCGCTCCCACCAGTTGGCCGTAATCGTCCTGGATGGAAAACGGCAGTCCCGTATGCCAATCGAGCATGTAGCCGACCGCCCAGTTCTTGTTCCAGGCCGGCAGATACCCCCAGCTAAGCAAGCGGTTCGGCGCGTCCCACGGCAGCGGGCCGGTATCGGATGCGATGCTCAGCGGCTGGTCGACGCTGCGCTCGATCACGGCGTTCGATTCCGCGCGGCTGCGAATGTAACTCACCATCCACTGGAACCGGCCGTTCAGCGGCTGGCCCAGCGAAATCTCCGCGGAATCGTAGCTGTCCTGGCGCTGGTTGCTCAAGACGTCGTCGGCCGTAATCGGACCGGGATTGGGCGCTCCGGCCAGGATCGCCGGGAGCTGTTCGTCAGCGGGCAGGTTGTTGATGTAATCGAATCCGCGGGAAAAGCGCCGCCGCAATAGTTGAACTTTGGCTCGCATCATTTTGGGCAAGGCGCGCTCGGCCGCGAGCGTCCACACATCCGCACGGGGGCTTTCGAGATTCGGCGCCAAGGTGTAGGTCGAAGTCACGGGCCCATAGATCAGGCTGCCCGCCGCATCGTAATCGTTTGAAACCGACGCCTGATCGAGCGGGCGCGTGAACAACTGCAAATTCGTGGCGTCGATGATCCGCGCAAAGCTGCCCGAAAAACGCAGCTTTTCCATCCCGGGCGGCGAGATAGCGAAACCCGCGCGAGGCGACAAGTTGATCGTGCCCAGCAGGCGATCTTCGTCGAGGCGCCAGCCCGATTCCACCAGCAGCCACGGCCGCAGCCGCCAGGAATCCTGAATATAAGACGAACCTACGTCATTACCCCGCCTCAGCGCCCCGGATCCTAAGAAGTTGATGGTTCGAATCACGTCGCCGGCGTTGTCCAGATAATCGATTTGCGTGCGAGTGATGTTCTGCTGATAGTCCAGGCTAAGAACGTCTCCGCCAATCTTGATCTGGTGCTCGCCGAAAAAGCGGAAAGCAGGAAGATAGTAATTGGTGATTCCCTGAAGTTGTTGCGCATCCCGGCGTGCGTCGGTGTAATAATTGCCGCCTTGCCCCTCCGGCGTAATCAGGTAGGGAGCGTCTCCCTGAGGCGTGGCGGTGCTGTGCTCCACACCCGCGGCGAGTCCGAACTCAATCATCGACGTCGCCGAAAAAGTCCATTGATCCTTCACATATCCGAACCA
>JASHWA010000500.1 GCA_030044325.1 Bryobacteraceae bacterium | reverse complement strand
GGAACCACTCGCCTGCACATGCAGCGTTTGACCCGGCTCACCTACGCGTTCAGCAAGAAGCGCGAGAATTTCGAAGCGGCTGTCGGGCTGCACTTCGCGTACTACAATTTCTGCCGCCGTCACAGCACGATCCGTTGCACGCCTGCCATGGCTGCTGGTGTCGAGTCGTCATTCTGGAGCGTTGGCGATCTCCTTGAGGCGGCGGCGTGACGTATATCGAGGAACTTCAAGAAGTGATTCGGCGTCTTCATGGCGTCGAATCGCGCCACATCGAAAGCGTTCCGATCAAAGAAGTATTCCAAGGGAAAACCGTCTGGGAGGGTGTGGTTGAGGTGTTCGAACTGATCGGCCATCCGACAGCCGCGCGTCTCTACGCGTGGTCACACGCGACGGACGATACGAAGATTCCTAAGCGCCACGTGACGGTGTTGCACATTCACCCAATCCAATCCGCGCGCGATGCCGTGCGTGCGGTGATCGTACAGGAGTTCAGAAGCCTTGAGCCAGCAGAGCCAACAGAAGACTAAACGCAAGGTGGGACGCCCCCGCCTGCCGAAGGGCCACGCAAAGGGTCAAATCGTGCCCGTTCGCTTCAGCGCGGACGATCTCAAGCGCATCACGGCCGTCGCCAGGGCGAACAATCAGACCGTCTCGGAATGGATTCGAAGCACGTTGAGTTCCGCACTCGGCTGATAATGGATCGTTTATGAAATTAGGACACTACCTTTGCGGATCGTTTATGCCTTGTTTACAGATTTGCCGCTATGGTTAGAGGAGCAATGTTCGATCTCTTTTACGTCGCGATCGGTGTGCTGTTTTTTGTCGTTTCGTGGTACTTTACGCGCGCCTGCGAAAAGCTCTGAGGAAAGGTTATGGATTACATCATTGCGGGAATCGCCGCGATTTTCCTATTTGCGTATCTGATCTACGCGCTGCTCAGGCCGGAGAAGTTCTAGAATCGCCATGACACCCAACGGACTGCTTCAAATCGGTGTTTTCTTCGTACTGATCCTGGCCATCACCAAGCCGCTCGGCGTCTATATGACGCGAGTGTTCGCAGGTGAGCGGACGCTTCTGCATCCGCTGCTGCGCCCGCTCGAGCGCGCCTGCTACGTGCTGTGCGGCGTGAAGGAATCGACCGAGCAGCGCTGGACACAGTACGCCGGCAGCCTGCTTTCATTCAGCCTTTTCAGCTTCGCGCTTTTGTACGCGTTCCAGCGCTTGCAGGGTTATCTTCCGCTGAACCCGATGGGATTCGGGACGTCGCATGCGATGAGCGGCGCGACGCCGATGACGCCGGACCTGTCGTTCAACAACGCGCTGAGCTTCACGACCAATACCAACTGGCAGAACTATTCGGGCGAAAATACGCTGAGCTACTTCGTGCAGATGGTAGGTCTCACCATGCACAATTTCACTTCCGGCGCGGCGGGAATCGCCATCGCGGTGGCGCTGATCCGCGGGTTCGCGCGCCAGACTGCTGCGGCGATCGGGAATTTTTGGGTAGACATGGTGCGCGCGACGGTTTACGTGCTCTTGCCGCTGTCGCTCGCGATCGCGCTGTTTTTCTGCTCGCAGGGCGTGATTCAGAACTTCCATCCCTACACGGTCGCGACCACGGTGGAGGGGAAAACGCAGACCATCGCGCAGGGGCCGGTAGCGTCGCAGGAAGCCATCAAAATGCTCGGCACCAACGGCGGCGGATTTTTCGGCGCGAATTCGGCGCATCCATTCGAAAATCCCACGCCGCTCTCGAACCTCGTGCAGTTGCTCGCGATTTTTGCGATTCCGGCTGGCTTGACCTACGTGCTCGGAAAGATGGTCGGCGACACGCGGCAGGGATGGGCGGTCTTCGCGGCGATGAGCGTGCTGTTTCTGGCGGGCGTTTTCGTGCTTTACTCGGCGGAGCAGAGCGGCAATCCGATTCTGGCGAATCTGGGCGTTCCCGGGCCGAATATGGAAGGCAAAGAGGTGCGCTTCGGGATTCCGATGAGCGCGCTGTTTGCGACGGTGACCACGGATGCGAGCTGCGGCGCGGTGATCGCCATGCATGACAGCCTCACGCCGTTCGGCGGCCTGGTTCCGCTGTTCAACATGCAGACGAGCGAGGTGATTTTCGGCGGGGTGGGCGCGGGATTGTACGGAATGCTGCTGTTTGCGATCCTGGCGGTGTTCATCGCCGGGTTGATGGTGGGCCGGACGCCGGAGTATCTGGGCAAGAAGATCGAAGCCAAGGAAGTGAAAATGGCGATGCTCGCCTTGATCGCGACCTCCGCGGTGATCCTGGTGTTCACCGGGATCAGCTCGGTTGCCGATTTCGCCAAGGGCGGATATTGGAACTCGACGGGCGCGGCGACCACCAATCTTTTGAACGGCGGTCCGCACGGATTTTCGGAAATTCTGTACCTGTTCACCAGCAGCGCGGCCAACAACGGAAGCGCCTTCGGGGGAATCAACGGAAACACGCCATGGTACAACCTGACCGGGGCGATCACCATGGCGGTGGGGAGGTTTTTCATCATCCTTCCGATGCTGGCCGTGGCGGGAAGCCTGGCGGCCAAGAAGCGGATTCCGGTGACCAGCGGTACCTTGCCCACGCATGGCGCGCTGTTTTCAGGATTGCTGGTGGGGACCGTGGTGATTGTGAGCGCGCTGACGTTTTTCCCGGCGCTTTCGCTGGGGCCGATCGTGGAGCACTTCCTCATGTGGGAAGGGAGGCTGTTCTAAATGCCGATGGTCGAAACTCCCAAGTTTGCGCACGCCGAATCGGACGACCTGACCGAACTGCTTCCCAAGAAGCTGGCGCACGCGCGCCCGCTGTTCGATCCGGAGATCCTGCGCCGCGCCACGAAGGAATCGTTTTTCAAGCTGAATCCGGTCACGTTGATGAAGAATCCGGTGATCTTCGTGGTGGAAGTGGGCGCGGCGATCACCAGCATTTTGCTGATTCACGACGTTTTCAGTGCGCCTGCTCTCATCGGATTCGAAATTCAGATCGCATTGTGGCTGTGGTTCACGGTGGTTTTCGCGAATTTCGCCGAAGCCATGGCGGAAGCGCGCGGCAAGGCGCAGGCGGATGCGCTGCGCAAAACCAAAACCGATGCCAGCGCGCGCCGCGTGCTGAACGGCGGCAAGACGGAGACGGTTCCCGCGTCGCGGTTGCGCGCGGGCGACATCGTGATCTGCGAAGCCGGCGAACTGATTCCCGGCGATGGCGAAGTCATCGAAGGCATTGCCACTGTGGATGAATCGGTGATCACCGGCGAGAGCGCGCCGGTGATTCGCGAATCGGGCGGCGATCGTAGCGCGGTTACCGGCGGCACCAAGGTTCTGTCGGACTGGGTCAAAATCCGCATCACCTCGAATCCGGGGGAGACGTTTCTCGACCGCATGATCGCCTTGGTGGAAGGCGCGGAGCGGCAGAAGACGCCCAACGAAATCGCGCTGAATATTTTGATCGCCGGCTTGACGCTCATCTTCCTGCTGGCGGTGGTTACGCTGCAACCCTTTTCGCGCTACGCCGTGATTGCGGCCGGCGCAGGGTTGATGCCGAGCGTCGCGGTTCTGGTTTCGCTGCTGGTATGCCTGATTCCCACCACCATCGGGGGATTGCTTTCCGCCATCGGCATCGCCGGGATGGATCGCGTGATGCAGCACAACGTGCTGGCGATGAGCGGGAAGGCCGTGGAAGCGTCGGGCGACGTGAATACGTTGCTGCTCGATAAAACCGGCACCATCACCATCGGAAACCGGCAGGCCGTCGAGTTCATTCCGGTGAACGGAATCAGCAATGAAGAGCTGGCCGACGCGGCCCAGCTTTCGAGCCTCGCCGATGAGACGCCGGAGGGGCGTTCGGTGGTGGTGCTGGCGAAATCGAAATACGGATTGAGAGGGCGCGAGGTCACCTCGGACTGCAATTTCATTCCGTTTTCCGCGTATACGCGCATGAGCGGAGTGGATATGCACGGCCGCGCGCTGCGCAAGGGCGCGAGCGAAGCGATCGCGAATTTCGTGAAGGAAAACGGCGGCCAGGTTCCCAAGGAAATGACCGAAACGGCGGAACGGATTTCGCGCCAGGGCGGAACTCCGCTGGCGGTCGCCGAAAACGATCGCGCCTTGGGCGTGATTCATTTGAAAGACGTGGTCAAAGGCGGAATGAAGGACCGGCTCTCACAACTGCGCGCCATGGGAATCCGCACGGTGATGATCACCGGCGACAATCCTCTGACCGCGGCGGCGATTGCCAGCGAAGCGGGCGTGGACGATTTTCTGGCGCAGGCGTCGCCCGCCGACAAGCTGGCATACATCAAGAAAGAGCAGGCCGAAGGGCGGCTGGTGGCCATGACGGGCGACGGAACCAACGACGCGCCGGCACTGGCCCAGGCCGACGTCGGCCTGGCGATGAACACCGGGACCATGGCGGCCAAAGAAGCCGGCAACATGGTGGATCTCGACTCGAATCCGACCAAGCTGATTGAAGTGGTGGCGATCGGGAAACAGCTTCTGATCACGCGCGGCGCGCTGACCACGTTTTCCATCGCCAACGACGTCGCTAAATATTTCGCCATCATTCCGGCGATGTTCATGGCCACCTATCCGGCTCTGGCGAAGCTCAACATCATGCGCCTGCACACCAGCCAGAGCGCGGTGCTTTCGGCGGTGATTTTCAACGCGCTGATCATCATCGCGCTGGTGCCGCTGGCGCTGCGGGGCGTCAAATACCGGCCGCAGAGCGCCGCCTCGATGCTGCGCCGCAACCTGCTGATCTACGGAATCGGCGGCCTGGTCGCGCCGTTCCCGGGAATCTGGATTATCGATCAATTCGTACACGCGTTGGGGTTGGCGTAATTATGTGGAGACAGTTGCTTCCCGGCTTAAGAATGACCATCGTTCTGACTATCCTCACGGGGATGGTCTATCCCGGCGTGGTCACGGGACTGTGCCAGTTGTTTTTCAAGAAGCAGGCCGACGGCAGCCTGATTGTCAAGGATGGACACGTGGTCGGATCGGCGCTGATCGGCCAGAATTTCACGCGGCCCGAATATTTCCAGCCGCGCCTGTCCGCGGCCGGCAATGACGGCTACGATCCGATGGCGTCGGGCGGGTCGAACCTGGGGCCGACCAGCAAAAAGCTGGCGGATCGCGTGAAAGCGTCGGTGGAAACGTTTCGCAAACAGGATCCGGAGTTCACGGGTCCGATTCCGCCGGACCTGCTGACGACCAGCGCAAGCGGGCTCGATCCGGACC
The DNA here is from genome assembly GCA_030044325.1 of Bryobacteraceae bacterium. Lineage (GTDB taxonomy): Bacteria > Acidobacteriota > Terriglobia > Bryobacterales > Bryobacteraceae > Palsa-187. The sequence goes on along the minus strand of JASHWA010000500.1, from coordinate 6,533 downwards.
TGAGCCCGCCGTCGGCAACCGCGCAGATTCCCCGTGTGGCGAAAGCCCGCGGCGCGAGCGAACAGGAGATCGGGCACCTGGTCGCGCAGTTCACCGTGGATCGCGACCTTGGGTTTCTGGGCGAACCGCGGGTGAACGTTCTGCTTCTGAATCTCGCGCTCGATGAGCATTTCCCGCTGACAAAGTAACCGCGGCAGAGCCGCTTGATTCGGCGTTTATTACAATGAAGAGATGGGACAGACGGTTCGGCCCACGCCGGAGCAGCTCTTAAAGGCGGTCGAGGCGCAGGAGCGCAGCGCGCGGCGAGGCCGGCTCAAGATCTTTCTGGGCTACGCATCCGGAGTCGGCAAATCTTTTCGCATGTTCGATGAAGGACGGCGTCGCAAGATTCGCGGACAGGACGTAGTGGTGGCGGCCACGCAGCCTTCCGGTTCGCAGGCGTCGGAAATCGAACAGCTTTTGCGCGGATTCGAAGTGATTCCTGCCACGGGCGATGCGGAGCATCCCGCCATTAACGTTCCCGCGGTTCTGAGGCGCCGCCCCCAGGTGTGCCTGATCGACGGCCTTGCGTACGAGAATCCGCCGGGCAGCAAAAATCAAAATCGCTGGCAGGATGTAGAGGAGCTGTTGAACGCGGGGATCTCCGTGGTCACCTCCATTAATCTTCAGTACGTCACGGAAAAACAGCCCGAAGTGGAGGCGATTCGCGGGAAAAAGGTCGCCGAATCGGTGCCCGAAGCGTTCATCCGTACGGCCGACGAGATCGAGATCGTGGACGCGCCGCCGGAGTACTGCGTGAACCGCTCCGGGGAAAAAGGCGTGGATCCGGCCGAGGTCGAGCGCAAGCTTTCCGAGCTTCGGGAGATCGCGCTGGTGCTGGCGGCGGACGTGGTGGATCATCAGCTGGAAGAATATCTTCACCAGCAGGGAATCCAGCAGGTTTACGGAACGCACGAGCGCATCCTGGTGTGCGTCACGCCGCGGTCGAATGCATCCTTGATGATTCATCGAGGGCGGCGCCAGGCCGACCGCTTTCACGGCGACCTGTATGTTCTGTACGTGCAGCAGGGCGGCTTGGATTCGGAAGATCAGAAGGTGATCGACGCGAATCTGGAAGCCGCGCGCCAGGCTCACGCGCACGTCGAGATCCTCGACGGCGACGATCCCGTGGAGCTCATTCTGCGCTTCGCGGCCGAGCACGGGATCACCCAGATTTTCGTCGGCCACAGCCAGCAGCGCGGATGGCTGAGCCGCTGGAAAGCGAACCCGGTGGAGCGACTTATCATGGAGGCAAAGGGAATCGACGTCCGGGTCTTTCCGCATGAGCCAGCCCACAACGAACTCCAACTCGCCTGAAGCGGCCCCGCGGCGGCGCGGCGAGCTGACCATTTTTCTCGGCTACGCGGCGGGCGTCGGCAAAACTTATAAGATGCTCGAAGAGGCGCAGGAAGCCAGGCGCCAGGGCCGCGATGTGGTGGTCGGATATTTCGAGCCGCACGGCCGCGTGGATACCATTCAGAGAACCGAAGGGCTCGAAATGATCCCCCGCCGCAAGCTTACCTATCGCGGTCGGGAGTTCGAAGAAATGGACACGGCCGCGATTCTCGCGCGCCATCCGGAGATCTGCGCCGTCGACGAATTTCCGCACACCAACGTTCCCGGCGCCGAGCGGGTGAAGCGCTGGGAAGACGTGATGATCCTGCTCGATTCGGGAATCAGCGTGATGACCACCATGAACGTCCAGCACCTGGAGAGCCTGAACGACCAGGTGCGCGACATCACCGGGATTCGCGTGCGCGAAACCATTCCGGATTGGGTGGTGGAGCAGGCCGATGAAGTCGTGCTGATCGATGTGCCGCCTGCGGCGCTGCTCAATCGCCTGCATCGCGGCGCGATTTACGGGAAAGAGAAAGCGCAGCAGGCGCTGACCAATTTTTTCAAGGAATCGACGCTGGGCGCGCTGCGCGAGATCGCGCTGCGGCAGACGGCGCATGAAGTGGATTTGCGGCAGGACGGCTTGAGCGCGGCAGGGCCGTCGCGCATGGTCGATTCCGCCGAGCGGATTCTGATCCATGTCAACGAGTCGCCGGCGACCGCGGCGCTGATCCGGCGCGGGAAGCGCGTCGCCGATTATCTGCAAGCCGATTGCTTCGCGGTGTGCGTGGTGCCGCCCGGTGGCATGGCGGCGCTGCCCAAACAGGATCGGGAAACCATCGAACGGCACCTGGATTTTGCGCGCAAGCTGCGCATCGAAACTCGGGTTTTACAAAGTGCTCACGCTGCGGAAGCGCTGGTCGAATTCGCGCGGGAAAACGGCGTCGCGCAGATTTTTCTTTCAAAACCCGCCAATCGCCTGGCCGGCTGGATGCGCAAAAACGACCTGGTGATGCAGGTGGTCCGGCTGGCCAACGACCGCCAGGTGACCGTGGTCGCCGAGCGCCGGCCGGTGGTGTTCTAGGGACAGCCGCCCACACCGGCTGTCCCCGCAAGTGAAATTACTGCGTCGGGCTCTTGGCGGTCTTCGGCCAGAGCACTCCCTCATCCGTCTTGGTCACCGGCCCCATGCCCTTGTAGACGAACTTCTGGATGCGCTGCCCGCGATACGTCTCCGTCGTGAAGATGTTGCCCTTGGAATCCGTCGCGATGCTGTGGACCGCGTAAAATTCGCCCGGCTGGCGGCCTCCGTCGCCGAAGCTGGCGAGCACGTCAAGCGTGTTGCGGTCGAGGATGTGAACTTTTTCGTTGGCGCCGTCGGCAAGGTAGATGTATTTCTGTTCCTTGTCTTTCGAAAACGCGATGTCCCACACCGATCCGTCGCCGAGCGTGTCCTTATAAAGGATCTTCTCCTTCACGAAAGTCCCATCTGGTTTGAACACCTGGATGCGATCGTTGGGACGGTCGCAAACGTACACCTGGCCGTCGTTGGAGAGTTCGGCGCAGTGCACCGGGTTGCGGAACTGCTGATCTTCGGGCGCGCTGGGATCGTAGGCCCCCGGATTGGTATCGTCAGGACGATGTCCGAAGGCGCCCCAATGGCGCTTATACGCTCCGGTCTCCGCGTCGAACACGATCACGCGCTTGTTCCCATAGCCGTCGGCCACGTACAGCTCGTTCGTCTTCGGATCGACGTACTCCTTGGCAGGCAGGCCGAGATTGTGCTCGTCGTTGCTGTCGATTTTCGCGCCGGAATGCCCGATCTGCATCAGGAATTTTCCATCTTGGGTGAACTTCATCACCATGCTGTCGTGCACCGTCGCCGGACCGCGCCCGCGTCCGCGCGCCGCGATCTGCGACTCGTCCTCGGTTCCGCCCGCGCGTCCTGCGCCCGCCGCGGCTGCACCGCGAGCCCCGCGTCCGCGCGCCCCTCCCGCAGGAGTTCCGCGGCCGTTGCCGCCGATCCATACGTTGCCTTTATAGTCCACGAAAATCCCGTGATTCGAGTCCGGCCAGACGTAATCGGGACCATCCTCGCCGCCCCAGCTCTTGATCAGGTTGCCCTGCTCGTCGAAACACAGCACCGGCGGAGCGGGAACGCAGCATTCCGACTCCACCACGCCGTTGTGGCGTTTGTTCGCGCCCTTGGGCGGGTTGGCGACTCCGTACAATTCCATCGCTTCGAGCGACCCCTGGCGATGAATGATCCAGATGTGATCCTGCGCATCCACCGAAACGCCGATCACGTTGCCCATCACCCAGTGATTGGGCAGCGGCTTCGGCCACATCGGATCCACTTCGAATTTCGGCGCCTGCGTCGTGGCGGCATGCACCACCAGTTTCTTGTCGAGCACCGCGGAGGCGACCCCGAGCGCGATCAACGTACCCGCCAGGGCCGCGGCGACATAGACATTCCGCTTCATTCTCTTCTCCCTAACCTTTCTCGGTTTGCTGCCGGCGGACCGGGCCGCCTTTTCAAACAAACCTTTCTGTTGTACCCTACGTTTTCACGATCCTTGTACTACGATTTACAACAGTGGCAGTCATTATACACAATTCCCGTCTGCGCAACCACCGTCTTTTGGGCGCGTTGCTCTCGCTCCTGATCCCGTCCGCCGCCGGCGCGCATGACATCCCCAGCGATGTCACCGTGCAGACCTTCCTCAAGCCGGAAGGCCATACCCTGCGCCTGCTCCTGCGCGTCCCGCTGATCGCCATGCGCGACATCAATTTTCCGGAGCGCGGCGCCTCCGGCTATATCGACATTAACGGGTCGGAGCAGCTTCTGCCCGACGCCGCCAAACTGTGGATTTCGAACTTCATCGACATTGAGGAAAACGACGTTCGGCTGCCGGCGCCGCGCATCGTCGCGACGCGGCTGTCGCTCATGTCGAACCGCGCCTTTGGGTCGTATGAGACCGCGCTCTCCAACGTTCTCGGACCGAAACTGCCGGAGAATACCAACGACGTCTGGAACCAGATGCTGTTCGACGTGCTGCTCGAATATCCCATCGCATCGGACCATTCGCGTTTTTCGATCGATCCGCGCCTGGCGCGCCTGGGTCTGCGTACGGTGACGACGCTGCGGTTCGTGACGCCCTCAGGCGCGGTGCGAGCGTTCGAGTTTCTGGGCGATCCAGGACTGGTTCGGCTCGATCCGCGCTGGTATCAGGCCGCGCTGCGCTTCGTCGATCTCGGCTTCCATCACATTCTCGATGGGACCGATCATTTGCTGTTCCTGTTCTGCCTGGTCATCCCGTTCCGCAAGCTACGCGCGCTGATTCCGATCGTGACGGCGTTCACCGTGGCGCATTCGATCACGCTGATCGCCTCGGCCTACAATCTCGCGCCCGACGCGTTGTGGTTCCCACCGCTGATCGAGACCCTGATCGCCCTCTCGATTTTTTACATGGCGATTGAGAACATCATCGGGCAGGCTACCGTGCATCGCCGCTGGATGATCGCGTTCGGCTTCGGACTGGTGCACGGCTTCGGATTCTCCTTCGCGCTGCGCGAAACCATGCAATTCGCCGGCACGCACATGCTCACGTCTCTGCTCGCCTTCAACATCGGCGTCGAACTGGGCCAGCTTCTGGTGCTGATGATCATGATTCCCGTGCTGGACGTGCTGTTCGGCTACGTCGTCGCCGAGCGCATGGGCGCCATCATTCTTTCGGCCATCGTCGCCCACACGGCCTGGCATTGGATGATGGACCGCTGGGCCGTGTTCAGCCAGTTCCACATCCAGGTGCCGGAGCTGACGCCCGCCTTCGTTCTCACACTGATCCATTGGGCGATGGCCGCGATCGTGATCGCCGGCGGTTTGTGGGGGATCAACGTCCTGACGCGCGGCCGCCGCGTCGCCAAGACGCCAGAGAGCGAAGAGTCGTCAACCCCAGTTGCTTAGGTACTCGATACGATTCCGCATCTTCGCTGCCGTTCTCGCGGCATCCTGGCGCAGCAGTCTCCGCGCTTGTTCACCGACTGAGTACCTTTGCTGGAAGCCGATCACGATCCCGGCGTGGGCGCGCCGGCCTGCTGACCACTCCAAGTGAATTCGACAGAAGTCCGCCGCATTGCAAGTGTACAGAGCGCGCACATTTCCCGACGCGAAGGCAAGCTGCTCCGCATCGCTCACTCCCAGTAAATCGGCGTCCGCTGCTGTAATGATATCGACGCCGTGGACCGCAAAGCAGAGGCTAAATCACGGGCCATGACGTCTTCGTCAAGATAGAACTTGAGCACTTTTAAGGCTGGCGCGGAAACTGCTTCGCAAGGCGTTCGTACTCCCGCTCCTCCTCTTCGAGGGCGGCGTGCACTTCAACCTTATTCGCAAAATAATATGCGAGCGCGGCATGAACTTGCGCGATCGAAATATGCTCCCAACTGGCGGCGATCTCCTCCACCGTCATTCCCTGGTTGTGCATCTTCGCGATCGGCGTCACCAAAATCCTCGTCCCCGCGACGCACGGCCTTCCGCCGCAAACGCCCGGCGTCCGCGAAATCAACGTCCCGATCTCGACCGTCGCCGCCATCTCTTATTGATTAGAGCAGAATCTGCCGCTCAAACCGAAAGCGCTCATTCCCTCCACTCCGGATTACCCGGCGCCGCAACGCCGGGTCCATAGTTTATGACCATCTATCTTTGCGGGAGGACCTCGTAGAGACACGCGTGCCATCGGAACTCAGTCCCCTTTCCGACATTCATATAATAACGAGATGCGAAAGCTGCTCCCAACGCTGCTAATTCTTCCGCTCGCCTTCGCCGCCGATACTCAGTTCGAAATCTCCTATCCCGCTTCCGCCCATGCCGGCCCCATCACCGGACGCGTCTACGTGATGATCACGCGCAACAACGATCGCGAGCCGCGCCTCGAAATCGGCCGCGTCGGCATGCCGTTTTTTGGCCGCGATATCGATGAACTCGCGCCCGGAAAATCCGTGGTCATCGACGCCACCGATCTCGGAACTCCCGTCGTGAGCCTTTCCGAAATCCCTCCCGGCGATTATTGGGTGCAGGGTTTCATCAACGTGTATTCCGAGTTCCACCGCTCCGACGGCCACGTCCTCTGGATGCACGACGATCAGTGGGAAGGCCA